>JBOFSL010000052.1:0-2371 GCA_051651525.1 Culicoidibacterales bacterium
TAGCGGTGACAGGAACCAATCTTGCAAAATGTACACGCATAAGTGCGGCAGTTGGTTCAGTTTATGGTGGTGCGAAGCAACTGAAATTTAGTGTCAAACCGGTGAAAAGTATGCAGGGGACAAAAAAAGTGATTGAATCTGCAAAAACATATTATGCAAACCCATTGAATGGTATGATGCTTAGTCAGTATCAAGAATTTGCTGAATTACCTGCCCAAGAATTTGCTGGTATGATGCTACAAACGGAAGCCACAATAGAAGATGTTCGGTTCAAAGTCTCGCTTCAAACAACGGACGCAGGTCTACCAACAGATGAAATGGTAAAAGATGGTGTAATTACAACGATTATTGGTGAAAAATTTCTTATTGGAACTGTACCACAAGTGACGATGACAAATAATGGGACGAGTGTCAGTTTGACAAAAGTCAATACACCAAGCCTAACAGTGAATCAATATCGAGTAGAAAAATCCACATGTGACGGATTAGTAGAAACCCCGACAAATCTTAAGAGTTGTGACAAGATCATTGCGAATGTTGGATTACTCTATGCGGATACCGCAACTTTCAGTTACTACATTAAATTAAAAGATCCGTTTGCGAGCGGGACACTGCCAGTCAATACGGCAACACAGTCAACATTAGAGTTTAAAGATAATTTGAATGTAACAAAAAAACTGACATATCCATTAGCGACAGTGAATGTGACAGCGGTGACGGATACAGTAAAAGTGAATTTTGATAAAAAAGCGAGTGAGGTTGGTAAAGATTTATATGAAGTCGCATTTGACATTAACGGAGAGATTGATGCGAATCCGGGACAAAATGCACGAATTGTCATTGCACTTGATACATCATCAGGAAACACACGATTAGCAGAAATGAAAACAGAAGTGAAAGTATTCTTGCAACGGGTGATTACACGAGATGGAGCAGGAAGAATTACGGTAAACATTATCACGTTTGATAGTAATGCCAATAATGCTTCGGGGAACTTTAGTCGGAATTTAGTGAGTTTAGAAACGAGCGTGAATAACATTGCATTATCGGCAAAACCTCAGCGAGAGTTTTCAGCAGCGTACCGCTTCGGAAGTACACAACTAGATACTGGGAATGCAAGTGACCCAACAGCATTACGCTACTTAATTGTATTGGGTGGTGGATTGCCAACTGGAACAAATCCAAAAGTCGATACAACAAAAGCGTATGAAGATATTACAACAGGAACAAATGCTGGAAAAAATCAAGTGTATACAACAGGATTATTAAAAGCAGATGCACCAATAGCAGATCAAGTGAATGCGTTTAGTTGGTTTGCGACATGGCAAAATATAGTTGATCCATTAACATATCGAAGTATATTCTATCCGAATGATACAGCGATGACAACAACGGCAGGGATAAACACAGCGTTATCAAAAGTAGCGGATAGTGTATTAGGAAGAACGTACGATATCTTTACGTATAAAGCGAACCTAGTCGATGTGATTGATTCACGGTTTGAAGTTGTGCCAAACAGTTGGAAAATAACGGGGATTACATCAGCATTTACAGTGACGCATACCACAGGAAGTGAAGATAAGTTGGAAGTATATTTAGGAGCAATACCACAATATAATCAAAGCAACGGAATAAATAAAGTAAAAGTAACATTCCAAATTAGACCACGAGATAGTTATTATGGAGCAACAGGAGTCGCAACGAATGTCGGTGATGCAAAATTGGGTTATATCAATCCATTGACGAATCAGACAAATGAACGAAAAAAAGCAACACCATATATCGATTTAGGGTTTAAAAGCGGTAAAATTACAATTGAAAAAGTAAATCCGGAAGCAACCCAAGAAGCGTATATTGTGAGAGTTGGCAGTGATAGCAACAAAATGAGTGTAAATGTGCCAGCGAACAGTGCAAATAGTGTTGAGTTTTATCTGAAACAAGCAACTACAGATATTACGCCAAACAGTGATTACAAAAAAAATTACATTGAAGTTGGCGACTATGATATTAGTGAATTGGTTCCGCAAAATGAAGCGATTGAGTCAATTGAATATGCGTATGATAGTGATAGTGTGACACCGGGAATTCAAGGAGAGTATCAAGCATACACAATTGGAGACAAAGTGAAAATTGATAAAGACAATAGCCAATTATACATCCGAGTGACAAATAAAACGACGAATACGAAATATTTGCATGCCGCAGATCAACGGATTAATCAATTACTGTTTAAATAACGATAAAAAGTTTACTCGATTGGTATTCCTGTCTCTGATGATGAGGAATACCAATTTTAAAGAGAAAGAAGGCAGGTTATGTATAAAATAATAAAATTCACACTGTTGTCGCTCTGTCTCATGTTGCCACAAGT
>JBOFSL010000053.1:0-6088 GCA_051651525.1 Culicoidibacterales bacterium
CAAGATCAAGTGTAATGTCTGTGTATAATTCTTCTAGTTTAACATGAATTTCGAAGAATCCCATACCAGTAACATTCCAGTGTAAGTTATGTAATTTGACATACATTACATTTAAGTTTGCTAAAAAGTTATTCATTTCGGTTGTTAATGCTGTTGGTGTTTTTTGTTCGTTCATTTGTGTATCTCCTCATGATGATATTTAATCGGTCGTATTGACAAGTTAAATATACCAAATTTTCAAAAAGAAAACAACTAGTTTGCTTTTGAAATAAAGAAAAACTCATCAACTCTTCATGAATTACTGGTTTTTTTTATTTATACTTATTTTTGGCATCAATGTCAGCACTTAGTTTTTATAACATGATTCCGGTTTCGAATTTCGAAAAAATACCAACCAAAATTACGCGATTTCAGCTCGCTATTTTGATGGGCTCATTTTTCATATCGATTCGATACTACTTCGATTAACGTGCAAGTTTACCTAATTGCATATCTGTGTTGAATGTTGTTGTCCCAGCAATGAAGAGTAAATCATCAAATTGCTCGGTTTGTAAATATTCACGAATTGGTCGGTTGAAAAAACGCAAATCAATAATCGTGACGCTCGCATAATGCTCTGCGAGTAGTGGGGCGAGGACGTGTGAGTAACTATCTTTCAAAATTACTAATCGCTGAGCCGTCGTCGCCTGTGGATTAGTAATTGCCACAAAACTTGGCGTACCATTTAAGAAATAACCATACTGATCAGGACGTGCAAGATACGCTGTACTATACAATGGCTCAATTGCGTTTGTTTCTAAATTTGTCAATTCGAGTGCTGATGGTGATGAAGCAGTAACAATCGTATCGGGTTTATACCACGGTAAGCTAGCTTTAGCGAAGTATGAACCAAAGAAATTTGTGCTGATAGGTTGCCACTGCCAAAAATCGAAATCAAGCGGATCAAAGCCAAAAGCAGAAGCAATGACTTCATAACCATAAAAAGCACCGAGTTGTGTCCAGTGATGGTCAGTCGTAAAATAAATTGCTTCATCACGGTGGGTTGCTAAGGTTGGAAGTACCGGGAGTGATTGTTTTGGTAAAGCTTGCTCGAAGTCGGTGAGTAATTGTGTTTGATTCACCGTCACCGTTTCGGCAAAAGCAGGTAATTGTTCTGGAAATAGCACACTACTTGTTGGCACTAAAGTAAAGTAGGCTTGAGTGTTTGGGAGCTCTGTTTGTAACCAAGTCGCAAATTGAACTAAAGCTGTCTGATTTTTTTGCCACTGCTGGGCATTAAATGCGACTTGCTCAAAGAGTGCACCGTGTTTTCCAAAAAACACGCCATTATTTTCAGCTTTGCCTAAAACAAATTCGCTGACGCCTTTTAATTGAAGCCAGGCAGTCCGACCAGGAAACTGATCAGTTACATACGTTTCGAATTTTTTGGTAAATGTGCCATCAAAGAAAGTTTCAACCGAAAATTGTGGTTGTGCAGCTAAGTAGCGATTTTCATAAGCAAAAAATCGTTGATCAGGACTAAAGGCGAATAATAGGCCAAATCCGATAAAAAAACTAAAAAAGACGAATACTCGACGACGAGCATGTTGTTCATTCATGCAAAATCACCTCCTAAAAGCGGAAATAAAGAAATGGGTTAAATGAGTCATCAACTAAATAAGCAGTCACAAGCAGTAAAGCCAACAGTAATAACGGTAATGATATTGGGATTTTTCGTCGCAACGGTGTCGCTAAAAGACAACTAATCATCAATAGCGGACCGAAGTGGCTAAGATAATAGAATGTTTGGGCATTGAATAACCCGTTCGTGAATGGGTTCAATAAAAATTGACTATAGCGCAAAATTTGTGTTAAGTCTTCAAAACTAAAGAGGACCCACCCGAAAGCGAGTAAGATAAGGGTGTAGCAATGGCGAAACCAACGTGGTCTTTGAAGTAACCAAGCTCCTAAAAAGAGCTTTTCAGTCAAAATAATCAAACCAAAATATAGACCCCAAATGATAAAATTCCAATTAGCTCCGTGCCAAAATCCGGTTAAAAACCAAACGATTAACAAGTTGCGAATTTGTTTTTTGAAGCTTACTCGGTTGCCACCTAGGGGAATATAGACATATTCCCGGAACCAAGTCCCTAACGAAATGTGCCAACGTCGCCAAAATTCACTAATACTTTGTGAAATATATGGGAAATTAAAATTTTCCAAAAATTCAAATCCTAGCATCCGGCCAAGACCAATTGCCATATCAGAATATCCACTGAAATCAAAGTAAATTTGTAAACCAAAAGCAATAATTCCAATCCAGGCTGTAAGCCAACTCATTTGAGCAGTTGGTAATGTCGAGATTTCTTGCCACAAGATACCAACCTGATTGGCCAATAACACTTTTTTACTTAAACCAATGATAAACCGTTGAAACCCAGCATCGACTTGGAGCCAGCTTACTTTTCGGCTATCAAGTTGGGTTTCAATATCAGCGTAACGGACAATTGGCCCAGCAATTAATTGTGGGAATAAGGTAATATAGGTCCCTAATTTGAGTAAACTGCGCTGCGGTTTGACATGGCCACGACCAACATCAAGTGTGTATGACAGCGTTTGGAACGTATAAAAAGAAATACCAATCGGTAAAGCTAAGGTTGGAACGAAAATACTGAGGCCAAGCAAACTATTTGCCGTTGTGGCGAAAAAGCCAGCATATTTAAAGAAGCCAAGCATACCTAAATTGACAATAAGCGAAAGGAGAATGAAGCTGCGTTTTAACGGAATTCGATCACGATAATGGTAGACGCAGCGGGCAACACAGTAATCGAAAACAGTTGAGAAAAGCATGAGGACAAGATAAATCGGCTCACCCCACGCATAGAAAATCAAGCTTGATACGAGTAAAAAGCCATTGCGCCAACGAGCTGGCAGGCTAAAATACCCAATTAAGAATAGCGGAAGGAAGACGTATAAGAATGTAAGACTGCTAAAAAGCATAAGTTTGAAAAAAACACGACACTAGGTGTCGCGTTTTAATTTTTATTTTGTTGCTGCTTTGAAAGCATCGACAACATCGTTGTTGTCAAATGTTGAATATAGGACGTAATTTCCGCTTGTTACGACTTGATTCACTTCAACTTTTTCAAATTGATCAGGTAAATATTGTTGCCATTGTTGAATTTGACCTTCTTTTACGCCTTCGAAGCTTGCTTCGATATTTGCGACTGCATCAGCATTAGTTGCTTCAGCAACAATGATTAAATCGGATTTAGTCATCATCATTGGCATGTAAATCGTTCCGCTTGCAAAATCTTCAGGATTGATTGTTGGGTAAAGTGCTGAAATATCATCAACAAGAATGTCGTATGTTGCATAACCAGAAATTTGACCATTTTCTTCAGCTGGATTGACACCACCATCTTCAAGGAAGGTAACGATTGCATCTTTTACTGCTGTTTGCACCGTAGTGAAAGATGTTTCCCCAGTCGTTGCATCATCCGATGATCCTCCACAAGCAGTTAAACCGATGGCAAAGAGTGCACACGCACAGATACTAATAAATTTTTTCATAATTTTTCCTCCATTTTTTCTTGACGAATAAGTAAATTATAAGAAAAATCAGCAAAAATGTAAACGTTTTAGCAAAGAAATTTCTTAAAAATTGAAAAAAACGCTCAGTTATTTGTATAAAGAGGCAAAATCTGATATATTCAAGAGGTATGAATAAATTATCATTAGAGGTGTCAAAAATGGAAAACTTCCTAGATTTTGAAATGAATGTATTAAAAACCGGTGACGTAATTGAAGCAACAGTTGTTGCACTTGAAGATACAGTTGCATATTTAGATGTAAACTTCGCTACTGAAGCAGCATTATCACTTGCAGATTACGCAATCGTACCACCAACAAGCTTTAAAGGTATTTTAGCTGTTGGCGATACTGTTAAAGTAAAAGTTGTCTTCGTTAAAGATGAAGAAGTACGTGTATCACGTCGCGATTTCGAGCGTCAAGCACAAATCGAAGCTTTATCAACATTTGCAGAAAGCAATACAGCATTTGATATCACGATTACTCGTGCAATCAAAGGTGGAGTTTTAGGAACAGTAAACGGAACAGAAGTGTTCGTACCTGCGTCACAAGTAAGCTTAACTCGTATTGAAGATTTATCAAGCGTTGTTGGTAAAACATTCAAAGCTGTTTTCATCGAATTCGAACCAGCTAAAAAGAAAATCGTTGCATCAGTACGTAAAGTAATGGCAATGGAGCGCACTGCGTCTAAAAAAGAAGCATTCGAATTAATCACGTTAGCAGAAACTGTTGAAGCAACAGTAACTGAATTCGTGAGTGGTAAAGGTGTTCGTGTTATGGTTGGAACTGTTGAAGGTTGGTTACCAATCAGCGAAGTTGCACACACACGTACAATGCACTTAGACAAAGTTTTAACAATTGGTCAAGTAATCAGTGTTAAAGTTATCGAATTAGATACAAAACGTTTCCAAATTACAGTATCAGCAAAAGCTTTAGTTGAATCGCCATGGACATTAGCGATGAAAACATTCAAAGTTGGTGATGTAGTTGAAGGAACTGTTGCACGTATGACAGACTTCGGAGCATTCGTAACATTAGCTGAAGGAATCGATGGATTAATCCACACATCTGAAGCAAGCTACGATCGCAGCCAAACAATCTTTGACATGGTACAAGCAGATGCTACTGTACAAGTTAAAGTTATCCGCATTGATGAAAAGAAAAAGCAAATCGCTTTATCTTTAAAACAATTAGCACAAGACCCTTGGACAGAAGCGTTAGACAAATTAACAATTGGTCAAATCGTAACAGGAAAAGTAAAAAATGTTGCTGAAAAATTTGCTTTCATCACAGTATTACCACACGTTGATGGAATCTTATTCGATCGTGAATTAACTGAAAAACCAGTTAACCAAATGAGCGACTACTTAAGTGAAGGACAAGAAATCGAAGTGATGATCAAAGACATCAACAAAGATCGTAAACGTCTTGTTTTAAGCGTAGTGCAAATTGCTTACGATGCAGAAAAAGCAGCATTCGATGCTTACAAAGAGCAAGCAGCACAAGAACAAGCAGCAGCAGCTCCAGTAAATGCATTCGCAGCATTAGCAGGATTAAAAAAATAATAAGCGTTTGAAGCCGTTTTTCATGCCAAGGTAACGAGGATGGAAAAGTGATGATAACAACAAAAACACGATTGACAGGTAGCTGGTATGCTTCCGTTCAATCGTGTTTTTTTCATTGTGAAAATGACTGAAAGCTATCAAGAGATTCACGAAAGTTGCGAAAAAAAATGACACTGATTGACCGTTGAAAATAACAAACAGTATAATAGAAACAATATACCTGAAAAGGTGACAATAAAAGGAGGAAATGAAAATGGTTGATTATTCAAACTGTGGAATTGGCGCAATTGCCAATCGTGATGGAGAAATGAGTCATGAAATTATTCAGCAAGGGATGAAGTTGCTACAAGCATTAAACCACCGTGGGGGGAAATCAAGCGATGGTACTGGGGATGGTTGTGGAATTTTACTCCAAATTCCGAAGACTTTTTATCAAACTAGGTATGGAATTCATGATGATTTTGCAGTGATGATGTGCTTTATGCCAACAAATCAAGCACGATTCACTGAAGCGAATCAACGAATTATTGAACAGTTGCAGCGAGCTGGAATTGAAATTTTGCACCAATTGAGTGTACCAGTCAATGCCACAATTTTACCGAAAACGGCACGACAGACGCAACCACACGTCTACCAATACATTGTGAATCGTGTCGGATTCACCGAGGCGATGCTGTATCCAATTCGTCGTCAAATTGAAAAAAGCCTACAAGCGTTGGAAATTGAGGAAGAAGACTGCCATATTGTTTCTTTTTCTGGGCAAACGATTGTCTACAAAGGTTTATTGACACCGGAACAGTTACCAATGTATTATCTCGATTTACAAAATCCAAGTTTTGGTTCGAATTTTTGTGTTGTTCACCAACGGTTTTCAACGAACACGACACCGGCTTGGCATTTAGCTCAGCCATTCCGTTATTTAGCTCATAACGGTGAAATTAATACAGTCTCAG
>JBOFSL010000054.1:0-1222 GCA_051651525.1 Culicoidibacterales bacterium
GACCGCTTTTTTTGTAGTTTACACATTTTTAGTGGCTGATTCGCTTTGATACAGCCTCTTCGTGTAGTTTATATTTAATTTCGAAATTACTTGCCGACAATGGTCGACTGAAGTAATACCCTTGAATTTGCTCACAACCTGCTTGTTGTAACACCTGCAGTTGTTCTCTCGTTTCCACCCCTTCAGCAATCACAGTCATATGAATGCTCTTCGCTAAGGCAATGATTCCTTGAACAATGTTAATATCAAGGACATTCACTTCCATCTCACAAATAAGTTCGCGAGCACTCTTCAGTTTGTGGACTGGGAAGTATTTTAAATAACTAATTGAAGAATAACCCGTTCCAAAGTCATCAATTGCAATGCGAATTCCTAAAGCTGCTAATTCATGCAATGCTTGAATTGCTTCAGGTTTATCATCGATTCCAACTGATTCAACAAGTTCAAATTCAACTTGCTCAATCACGTCATATGTTTCCAACAGAACTTTGACATTTTTGACAAAATTCACATCACATAATTGAATCGGCGATACATTAATCGCAATGATGAAGTTCTCCGGTGCGACTTTACGCCATGCAACAACTTGTTTAAATGCTGTTTCAATGACCCAGAGCCCTAAACGGTGAATCGTCCCATTCTCTTCAGCTAAGCTAATAAATTCGAGGGGATTGATAAATCCAAGAACTGGATGGTGCCAACGAATCAGTGCTTCACAACCAATTAATGCTTCTGAATTCGCATCCATTTGCGGTTGGTAATATAACTCGAAATCACCATCAAATTTTGAATTTTTTAAATCATGTTCCAATTTCAATTGACGTTGATCATTTTCTTCATATAAACGCCAACAGTTTTTTCCATCAGTTTTCGCATGGTGTAAAGCGATATCAGCGTATTTAATCATTTCTTCTTTCGTATGCGCTTGGTGTGGGAATTTTGCCACTCCAATACTAAAGGTATACGTCATTTGGTGATTTTTTAATTCGACTGGCTTTTTAAAGCTTTCCATCAACTCATCTAATTGTGTTTCTGATTCAACACGTGCATCAAAAATAATTGCAAATTCGTCGCCACTGCGGCGAGCAAAAAAGGTTCCTTTTGGTAATACTTCTCTGATTCTTTTGGTAATCGCAATTAATAACTCATCACCAACTTGGTGACCATACCAATCATTAACCGTTTTAAAATGATCAAGATTAAGGAAAATCAAAGTGAATTC
>JBOFSL010000055.1:0-3249 GCA_051651525.1 Culicoidibacterales bacterium
GGTATCCTCCACGATCTCCACCACGGTTGTCACCGCCACGGTATCCACCGCGATCTCCACCACGGTCTCCTCCACGGAAGCCACCACGGTCTCCTCCACGGAAGCCACCACGGCCACCACGGTCTCCACCACGTCCACGATCTCCACCACCACGGCTATCGCGTTGGTTTGATTGTTTACGTTTTTCGATGAATTCTGCTTTGTCAAATTCTGGAGTTAATAAACGTAAAGCTGCTGCTAATAACGTTTGTGCTTCATTACCTTCTAGTAATTCTGCCGCTACTGCTTCATAATCTTCAAGTTTTCCTTCAGCAATTGTGTCAGTTAAACGTTTTGCAGCTTGTAATTCTACAGCTTTTAAAACTTCTTCAATCGTTGGGCGAACTGCTTTCGCAACTTTTGATTTCGTTTTGCGTTCAATTAACGGTAACATTGTGTTGTATTCTTTTGGTGTGATGAAAGCAATTGCTTCTCCGGTAGCACCGGCACGACCTGTACGTCCAATACGGTGAACGTAATATTCGATTTCTTGTGGTAAATCGTAGTTATAAACGTGAGAAACTCCTTGGATATCTAATCCACGGGCTGCAACATCAGTTGCAACTAACATACGCGTTTGTCCGGCACGGAATTTTTTAAAGGCGAATGTACGCTGTTCTTGTGAAAGGTCACCGTGAATACGGTCAGCATGGAATCCTTCTTGTAATAACGCATCAGTGATTTCATCGACACGACGTTTTGTACGAGCGAAGATGATTACACGTTCTGGGTTTCCAACGTAAATCATGTCGATTAATGTTGGTAACTTTTGGTTGTCGCGTAATTCAACGTATGTTTGTTCAATTTGGCTTAACACTTGTGATGTTGCCTTAATTTGAATACGTTCTGGGTTTGTTAAGAAACGTTTTGCGATTTGTTCAATCTTGTCAGTCATAGTAGCTGAGAAGAATAATGTTTGACGTTCTGGGTTTAATTGAGCAACGATTGTTTCAACATCGTCAATGAATCCCATGTTTAACATTTCATCTACTTCATCTAATACTAAGTACTGGATGCTATCACCACGTAAGATGTTACGACGCATTAAATCGATGCAACGACCTGGAGTTGCGACAACACATTCGAATCCGCTCTTTAAATCGCGAATTTGGCGCTCAATTGAAGCTCCACCGAATACTGTTGCTACACGTAAGTCCGTGTGTTTACATAAGATTTTGAATGCTTCAGCAACTTGAATTGCTAACTCACGTGTTGGTACTAAGATTAATGTTTGTACAGTTTTGTTTGCTTGCATTTGCTCAATTAATGGAAGTGAAAAACTTGCTGTTTTCCCTGTTCCTGTTTGAGCTTGACCGATAACGTCGCGTCCTTCTAAAGCAACTGGAATTGCTTTTAATTGGATTGGTGTCGCTTGTGTGTAACCGATTGCTGCTAAGTTTTCCTGCATTTTGTCTGATAAATTTAAGTCTGTAAAGTTCATAGATTCTCCTTTGATTTTACACAGAGAATGCCGCGCTGATTCCGTGCCGTGAATCATTGCACAGTTGTTCCGTGTCTTAGATATATAACTTCCTAAGCATACAGCATAAAATCTATTTAACCAAGTGATTTTCGTATTTCTCTATGAATGTTAATGATTAACCGCTTTCAATCCGATTATTGCGATGATTTCACAGAGAAAAACGAATACGTGAGAATTAAAAAAGTGTAGTTATCGCCACAATGGCTTATAACTACACGTGAAATTAGAGTTATGTACGTACGGGTGGGGAATATCGTCCAACATAATTTTCAAACGATTGGCGAAACAACAAATATATTCAAAAGAACTGCAACAACAGAGTGTAATACTACTGCTTGTCCGTACGCTTGCCAGAACATAGGCCCAAAACCAACAGTTTCAATTGCACAAATTTGGAGAATGATCGGCAGTCTTTTACACACGGATTCAACTTCGTAAGCCTCTTATATATAATACACAAAAAAATCGCTTTTGGCACCAGTGTCAGCACTTACTTTCTAAACACGCTTCCGGTTTCGAAGCTTGAAAAAACACAAGGATTGACGGGCGGCATCTCAGCTGCCTGTCAATCCTTGCTAATTTTTCAGTCGCTCCGATACTACCTTACTTACTTTGTTGTAGTACCACCGTCAGCGCTTTGTTGTTTTTTCATTAATGTTGATAGGATGATGGCTGCGATGATTGTTCCGGTTGCGATGGCAATGAGATAGCCTCCTAGGTTTGTGATTAATGGGAAGACGAAGATTCCCCCATGTGGTGCTGGCGATGCGGCTCCGAAGTACATTGAGAGTGCTCCGGTTGTTGCGGCTCCGATGGCTAGGGCAGGGATCACGCGTAATGGATTACTGGCTGCAAATGGGATTGCACCTTCAGTGATAAATGATGCGCCCATGATGTAGTTTAAGTATCCTGCTTCACGATCGCGTTGGCTCCAAAGTTTCGGGAAGACTGTTACTGAAAGGGCAATTGCTAATGGCGGAATCATTCCTCCGGCCATTACGGCTGCCATTACTTCTTGTCCAGCTGTTGTTCCAGCTGCTAATAATGCAGTTGCTGTTACATACGCGGCTTTATTGATTGGTCCACCCATGTCGATGGCCATCATACCTCCTAGTAATAATCCTAAGACAACTTTATTCCCACCACTCATGTTTGTTACAAAGATTTGCAAGCTTTCATTTAAGTAAGCGACTGGTTGGTTGACAAGGAAAATCATGATGAGTCCCATAATCAGTGCTCCCAAGACTGGGAATAAGAAGATTGCTTTAATTCCTTCTAATGGTTTTGGTAACCATGCAAAGCCTTTACGTAAAGCAATGATGATTCCACCAGCTAAGAATCCGGCTAATAATCCACCAAGGAATCCGGCTCCACCGACGTTTGCTAATAATCCCCCGACAAATCCGACTACAAGTCCGGGACGATCCGCGATGCTCATTCCGATAAATCCGGCTAAGATTGGGACGATGACACCAAAGCTTAAGTCACCGATTTGTTTGAGTGCAGCTGCAAATGTATTGTATTCTGGACTCAGTGGGTCCGCAGAATTGATACCGAACATGAACGAGAAGGCAATTAAAATCCCTCCAGCAATGACGAATGGGAGCATATTGCTGACGCCATTCATCAAATGCTTATAAAATTTCCGGCCGATGCTCTCATTACTTGATCCTGCATCTACTTGTTCGCTCGTTTCATTACTTTGGAAAATTGGTGCGTCTTGTTGT
>JBOFSL010000056.1:0-1280 GCA_051651525.1 Culicoidibacterales bacterium
AATATCCTGGGCTGCAATTGGTGCATCAAATTTAAATCCACCATTATTCTTGCTAACTAGCACTGTTTCTTTTCTCCGTCCAGTTAGGTTATCTTGCACATACAAATCTGTACCATTAAAACTGATATCAGTAATTGCTGGTTGAACCAAAAATTGTTGAAGAAAGCTATCTGCTAGTATATTTTCTAATTGTTGTTCATTACTCACGCTGATCCTCCTAACGTTTTAAAATAATTCCTGATGTTTGTACTACTAAATCTTGCTCTTGAAACCACGCCTGATAATCAACATGCACATCCACTTCAAATTGTGTTGCTGGTTGCGATTTTTCTGCTACTGTACTTCCATTCAGTTGCTGTACATTGACATCAAGATTCATTTTATTTTTTTCATATTGCTGTGTTGCTTCAGAAATAATTTGATTCACCCGTGATGTTTGTCCCCCTTCAACTTCAATTAAAATCGCAACTTCTTGCGCCAACTGTTGCATTGCCGCCAATGTCACTTGGGTTTTTTGCATTTCTAAAACCATTGGTACGGCAAATAGCAAAAAAATGGTTACTCCTGTCAAAAATCCAATTTTATTCCCCATTTCCATCCTCCTTTACATTTAAACTGAAACGTTTGTGCATTGATGAAACAATTTCTTTTTCGTTCTTTAAATCGACACGAAATTGTACTTGTTGACAATTTTCATCGCAATGACTTCCATCTTCATAAAAAAAGTCATACGCCAACTCGACATCATACCCTTGCGTGATTTCTTTGCTGAGTTCGAAAATAAGCTCTTCAACAAAAATATCTGCTTGTAAATCCGTTCGCTTACTAAACTGATTCAGGACACTCGAGACTGAATGAATTGCTGTATTTTGTGAATCAATCAAATTAGCACGATGTACTCCAAAGCCTTGAGCAACAATAAAGGTCATGACAATCATGATTCCTCCTAATACTACCCACTTTAACCAATCAAGCATATTTTTTCCTCCTTTGAATTAAATTCTCTTTCAGTTTAACAATGATTGTTATTCGCTATGTTTCAAAAATGGTTCATATAGTATTCGAAAAAAATTGACATTACAAATAAAATATTTTAAAATATTTGTGATTTTTTTATAGTAAGGGGGTGTCTATGTTGGAAAAAAAGATAAATATTTACAATTTGCACGATGAAAGCTCAATTAAATTTATTGGCAACGCACCTGAATCTATCTTGTTTTTAAAAAAAGAAATAAATGAAATTTTAGAAATATTTGAAGATATTACAATTACTTACGGTG
>JBOFSL010000057.1:0-11199 GCA_051651525.1 Culicoidibacterales bacterium
ATACTTGCTTATCTCCTTGTTTATTTGGTGTGAAAATTAAAATTGTAATAATTACACTGATGAAGATAATTGCAATATTCCACTGGAGGATAAAAAAGGCGATAAAAGCAACACTTAACAATACCCAGTTTTTTTGCCAACCAAGCCCTGCTTTGGCTTTTTTATATTGTTGCCATAAAAAACTCGTCAATAATGCTAGCACAGCTGGAATAACCGCTTGCGAAATTTTTTCAATAATTGGTAATGGCACACATTCATATAACAGTGTCATCAAAATGATGAGGACAACTGGCATTGTAAATCCAATCGTCAAAAAACTGACTACCGCACCCACAATACCACGTTTATTGTAGCCCATCATAACAAGCAATTGGCTAATAATAGGTCCTGGCAATGCATTTGAAGCTGTTACTAAGTATTCAAATGTTTTGTCATCAAACCACTGTCGCCTCACGACATATTCATCATGAATCACCGGTAGCGCACTCACTCCGCCACCAAATGATAAAAAAGCAATTTTCCATGCTGAACTCATTAACTGCCAAAGTGTAATTGACTGCTGATTATTTTGTTTCATACCAGTTCACTCCAGTATCACTATCTACTTTTAACGGTACTGCTAATTCAAGCACGTGTTCCATTGCTTGTGTCACAAGTGCTCTCATCACCGTAATTTCGTTTTCCGGAACATCAAAAATCAATTCATCGTGCACTTGCAATAACATTTTCGCTTGTACTCCCGCTGCTTGCATTGCTTCATCAACCGCAATCATCGCTAACTTCATAATATCAGCTGCGCTCCCTTGAATCGGTGCATTCATCGCCGCACGTTCACCAGCACTACGTTCATTGAAGTTACGACTTTTTAGTTCTGGTACGTAGCGTTTGCGGTGCAATAACGTTTCTACGTAGCCATGCGTTTTTCCAAATTCAACCGTATCTTTCATATAAGCTTGAATTCCCGGAAAGATTGCAAAATATTGTTCGATAAAACTTTTCGCTTCATAGCGACTAATTTTTAATTGTTGTGCTAATCCGAAATCACTAATCCCATAAATAATTCCAAAGTTTACCGCTTTGGCACGGCGACGCATTTCACTGGTCACCTCATCAACACGAAAGACTTTTTTAGCAGTTGCCGTATGAATATCTTCACCTTTCTTAAAGGCTTCAATTAAGGCTTCAACTTCAGCAATATGAGCAAGTACACGGAGTTCAATTTGTGAATAATCGGCTGCGAGTAGTACATTTCCAGGACTTGCTTCAAATGCACGACGAATTAATCGTCCTTCTTCTAAGCGAATCGGAATGTTTTGTAAATTCGGCTCAATTGACGATAATCGTCCAGTTTGAGCGAGTGTTTGGCGATAAATTGTGTGGATTTTACCATCTGCTAAAATCATTGATGCTAACCCTTTTACATATGTTGATTGCAGTTTCGTTAATTGACGATATCGTAAAATTTCCTCAATAATGAGGTGTTCCGTTTGTAATTTTTCAAGCACATCAACAGCTGTTGAATACCCTGTTTTTGTTTTTTTAATTGCCGGTAGACCTAATTTTTCAAATAAAATGACACCTAATTGCTTTGGCGAGGAAATATTGAACGTTTCTCCTGCTAATTCATGAATCGTCGTTTCTAATATTTGAATTCGTCCACCAATTTCAGCTTCCATTGTTTTCAATGTCTCTTTATTTACGCTAATCCCCTGTAATTCCATCTTCGCTAAAATAAGTGCGACTGGCATTTCAATCGTTGCAAATAAATCAGCTTGTTGATTCACATGTAAGTCATCCAGTAGTTGCTTTTCTAAATGATAAATTGCTTGCGCTTTTTTGATAGCATGCTCAGCGACAATCTCTAATTCAGGGACAACAAATTTAGCTCCCTTTCCATAAATTTGTTCATCGTAAGTAACATCATATCGCTTAATTGCTGCAACAGCGGCAACTTCATCACTCGCATAACTTGGATTTAACACATAGGCTGCGAGTAGCATATCATAATTGATACCACTTATTTCTAGGCCCTGACCTTTCGCTGAGACAAGTAGTTTTTTGACGTCAAATGTTGATTTTTTTTGTGTCTCATCCGCTAGCCACGCACACAAGGCAGTATCTTTGATCGCATCACTCACACTAATAAAAATGTGATGTGTTTCATTCACAAGTGCAAATCCAAGTGGTTCACCAATATGATAATTAACCGCTGGCATTTCAACGTAAATGCTTGCACCTGATGTCATCACCCCTTTTGGGACTTGCGTCACAAGCTTTGGTTCCGCTACGACATCATCAATTCCACCTAATAAATCATCAATCGCAAATTCTATTTCCGGGTTCGGTGCTTGTTGACTCGCGTGTTCAAGTTCTAACTTACGTATAAACGAATGGAAATCAACTTTTTGATAAAATTGAATTAGCGCTTCCATATTGTATGTTTGATGGCTTAATTCAGCGACGGTGTATGTGAGTGGTACTTCAGTATGAATCGTTGCTAATTGCTTACTCAAAATTGCTAAATCTTGATTATCGGCCAATTTTTCTTTGATCTTCCCTTTTACTTCATCAACATGCTCATACAAAGCTTCGACACTTCCATATTTATGTAAAAACTTTAACGCCGTTTTCTCACCAACACCTGGTACGCCAGGAATATTATCTGAACTATCGCCCATTAACCCTTTTAAATCAATTATTTGTCTTGGTTCAATTTGGTACTGTTCATAAATTGTCGCTGGTGAATACGTATCCAGTTCTGACAAGCCTTTTTTCGTTAATCGCACAACTGTTTGTTCACTCACGAGTTGGAGTAAATCGCGGTCACCAGTAATAATTTCAACTTGAAAATTTTGTGCTTCTGCTTGTTTAGTCAAAGTTCCGATAATATCATCGGCTTCATAGCCTTCAACTTCACTCATATGAATGTTTGCCGCAACTAAATATTCCCGTGACAAAGCAAATTGTTCAACAATTTCTTCAGGTGCAGATTTTCGCGTACCTTTGTAGTCTGGATATTGATCATGACGAAAATTTTTTTTAGCCGCATCAAAAGCAACTAATAAATGCGTATAATCATGATCATTAATAATTTTTTGCATCATATTTACAAAACCAAAAATGGCATTCGTATGGACACCTTCTCGATTTTTCATCATGGCACCACTGTAAGCAGTTGCATAAAACGCACGAAATAAGAGTGCATTTCCATCTACTAAAATTAATTTCATTTTTCTTTCCTCCAAATAGGGTTTTTGTCTTTCCATTTTATCACACTTCGCCAACAAAAACGTGACAAATAATTTGGCAAACAAAAAACCCTTCGCCTAAGCGAAAGGTTTTTAAATGACACAGACAGTCAATTAGATAGTCATAACGTGTACTAAGTTTGTTTTTCCTTGACCTGTTGGGTATCCACCAGTTAAGACAACAACATCTCCTGTAACAGCGCCATTTGCAACAGCTTCTTTACGAGCGATTTCTACCGCTTGTTCGAATGAAGTTAATTCTTCAGTTACAATTGGATTTACTCCGTAGCTTAATGCTAATGAACGTGCAACACGACCATTAGGTACTAAAGCTAAGATTGGAGCAGCTGGACGGAATTTAGCAATTGCGCGTGCAGTTGCTCCTGATTGTGTTAAAGCAACAACGAATTTAGCGTCTAAGCTTAACACTGAATCAGCTACTGATAAACCGATTGCTCCGTTTACAGTTCCTTGGCTTGTCGCTGCAGCGAAAGCTAAGATTCCTTCGTGATCTAATTCACTTTGAATACGAGCCGCAATACGATTTTGTGTCTCTACTGATTCTAATACATAATCACCAGCAGCAGACTCTCCTGATAACATTACTGCATCAGTTCCGTCTAATACTGCATTCGCAACGTCACTTACCTCAGCACGAGTTGGACGTGGATTTTTTTGCATTGATTCTAACATTTGTGTTGCAGTGATAACTGGTTTTCCAGCAGCATTACATACTTCAATAATTCGTTTTTGCATTACTGGTACTTCTTCAGCTGGTACTTCAACCCCTAAATCTCCACGTGCAACCATGATTCCATCGGCAACTTCAACGATTGCTTCGATTTTATCAACTGATTCTTGGTTTTCGATTTTAGGAATGATTTGGATGTTTTCACCACCGTTTGCTTTTAGTAATTCACGGATTGCGATTACATCTTCAGGGCGACGTGTGAATGATGCAGCAACATAGTCTACACCAACTTGGCATCCCCAAATGATATCGTTGATATCTTTTTCGCTTAAGAACGGCATTGAAAGGATTGCTCCTGGTACGTTTACACCACGACGGTCTTTTACGTAAGCATTATTTTCAACTTCAACTGTGATTTCTCCAGCTGCTTTATCAATAGCTGTAACTTTTAATCCAACATATCCGTCATCTAAAAGGATTGCTCCTCCAACTTCAACATCATTGATTAAACCTGGGTAGTTTACAGAGAATTTTTCAGTAGTTCCTGTTACTTCAGTCATTGAAATGATGATTGATTGACCTTTTACTAAGTCAACTCCACCATTTTCAAATAAATGCGTGCGGATTTCTGGACCACGAGTATCTAATAAGATAGCTACGTTTGTTCCTAATTCAGCATTTACTTCACGAATTGCATCAACACGTGCACCGTGCTCAGTGAAATCACCATGAGAGAAGTTTAAACGAATAACGTTCATCCCTGCTTTTACAAATTCAGTCATCATTTCTTTCGTTTCTGACTTTGGACCAATAGTACATACTTGTTTTGTCATTTTTAACATGTTGTTGATCACCTTTCGTTTTGGGTAAAACCCATTTTTTATATTGAAACCCTAAATTTAGAGGGGTTTCTACAATTTTGAATCGCTCATTTCTAAAAAAATTTAGCTATCCCCGTGCGTTCTTACGGTTAGCAGTATAACGATTTTTCAATCTCCTGCTAAAATATTTTTGCGATTACGATAAACGACGTGCTAAATCAAACATTTCTTTGTCGATTTCATGACGTTGATTTTCCATCGCATCAATAATATCATGGTGTACTAATCGTTCATTTTGAATCCCAATACAGCGACCACCAACACCAGCAATTAATTGTTGTACAGCATATGCACCCATACGACTTGCTAATACGCGGTCAAATGCTGATGGTGTTCCACCACGTTGAATATGTCCTAACACTGTTGCACGTGTTTCAAAACCTGATTCAGTTTCAATTTGTTTTGCTAAAGCAGCTGAACTTTCAAAGTGCCCATCAAGAACAAGTCCTTCAGCAACAACGATAATTGCATGACGTTTTCCAACAGCATAATCTTCACGTAGACGTTTAAATAATTCTTCTTTAGGTTTGTTAATCTCGGGGATTATCACATCTTCTGCTCCACCAGCAATAGCTGCCCATAATGCAAGGTCACCTGCATGACGTCCCATTACTTCAACAACCGAAGCACGATGATGAGAACTTGAAGTATCGCGTAACTTATCGATTGCTTCAACAATTGTTGTTAACGCTGTGTTAAATCCAATTGTATAATCTGTTCCTGGAATATCGTTATCAATTGTTCCAGGTAAACCGATACAGTTTACACCTAATTCAGTTAATAATTTTGCACCCATGTAAGAACCATCACCACCGATAACAACCAGTGCTTCGATTCCCCACTTGTTTAAAACTTTAACTGCTTCATCACGCACCGCTGGGTCTTTAAACTCAGGGAAACGTGCTGAACGTAAGAATGTTCCACCTTCGCTTAATACATCACTTACATCATAGCGTCCAAGTGGACGAATGTTTTCGTGAATTAAGCCATAGTAACCATTTTCAATTCCGTACACTTCGATTCCATTTTTAACTGCTTCACGAACAACTGCACGGATTGCAGCGTTCATACCCGGCGCATCGCCACCGCTTGTTAATACACCAATACGTTTAATCATAGGACTTCACCTCGAAATAAAATTTAAAATCATTCAACCAATATGCTATCACATCTAGGATAAATTCTCAACTATGTTCATCTTTATTTCTAAAGTTTTTGGAGTTCGTATATAATAATTTGCATTTGCTCTTGTCGGAGCTCACTTTTACCCCTTAGTAAAATCACAGTTCCTACTTTCAAGTCGGATGTATATTTTTGAAAAACTTTCGGGAATGCGATTAATTCGATACTGCCAAATTCATCACTGATTGTTAAAAACTGCATCAAATCACCACGTTTTGTTTTGGTACTTCTCACTTTTTCGACATATCCTAACACTTGGACCATTAAACCACTCGTACTAATTTGTAATGTTGTTTGTACGTGTGCATAGTTGCCTCGGTATTTTATCACCGGATGGGTAAATAAATAATAACCATACACAGCAACTTCCCTTTCCATTAATTCGTGGTCCGAAAACTCAGGTTGCGGATCAATCGGTGTTTCAAATTTATCACCACCACGAAAATTAAATAAGTCCCCTTGTGTTTGAGCTATTTCAAGCTCTTTGATCATTGTCGCATGATTCAGCTCAAATTCATCAAATGCACCTGCATCAATAAGGGCTGCTAATGTCGCTTTCGTTAATGCGCGATGCTGTTTCAAAATTAAAATCGTTGTTTTAAAATCGGTAAATGCCTTCGTTGCTCTCAATTCAACAATCGCTTCTACAGCCGCATTTCCAACATTTTTCACTGTTAACAAGCCCATTTGTAACCCTTGATCTACAACTTGGAAATTGGCTGTTCCAGTTGAAATTGATGGTTTGATGATTTTCAGATTTTGCTGTTTTGCTGCTTGTAAATATTCATGAACTTTACCATCACTTTGAATTACACTATTTAACAGTTCACACCAAAAGAACGTTGGATAATGGACTTTTAAGTAGGCAATTTGATACGCTAGTAAACCATAGGCCACTGCATGGGATTTATTGAAGCCATAATTCGCAAATTTAACAATCAAATCGTAAATTGTATCGGCTATTTCCAAATTTACACTTTTTCGTTCACAATGAGCAATAAAATTTTCGCGTTCTGCCGCTAAAATTGCTTCATTCTTTTTACTAATTGCTCGACGTAAAATATCGGCTTCTCCTAGTGAATAACCAGCTAATTGCGTCGCGATTTGCATAATTTGTTCTTGATAAATAATAATTCCATACGTTGATTCTAAAATTTGTGCCAAACTTTCATCCGGATACATAATGGCTTCTTGTCCACTTTTACGCCGACTATATACTGGAATATTTTCCATTGGACCTGGGCGAAACAGTGCCAAAGTTGCTACAATATCTTCAAAGCGATTCGGTTGGATTTGTCGTAATGCTGCACGCATACCACCCGATTCTAATTGGAAAACTCCAGTCGTTTGTGCTTTTTGTAACATTTGATATACGCTCGCATCATTTAAAGGAATTTTTTGCAAGTCAAATCGTTGCTTTGTTGCTTGCATAATTCGCTTCGTAATTCGCGTCATCAACGATAAATTTCTGAGACCAAGAAAATCCATTTTCAGCATTCCAAGAGCTTCTAGTTCATTCATTGTGAATTGTGTTGCTGCCGTTGCACCCATCCCCTCTTGTAAAGGAATAATCCCGTGTAAACTTTTTGCTCCGATGATAATTCCTGCTGCATGTGTTGATACATTTCGTGGTAATCCTTCGATTTGACGTGCAATTTGAAAGACCTTTGCAAAAAATCGATCTTCAGCTAATAACTTTTGTAAACTCGGAAGTGTTTGATAAGCTTGCTCTAAACTTTGTACCGTCGCTGGTAAAATTTTACTAATTGTCGCCAACTGATTTGGCGAAGCATCTAAAATCCGGGCAACTTCTCGAAAAGCGGCTTTTGTCGCAAATGTCCCAAAAGTCGCAATTTGCACAACGCGATTAGCCCCGTATTTAAGACGTACATAGTCAATTACTTCTTGACGTCGATCATCTTCAATATCAATATCAATATCTGGCATCGATACACGTTCGGGATTTAAAAATCGTTCAAATAACAATCCATATGCTAGCGGATCACAGTTCGTAATTCCTAGACAATACGATACGAGCGAACCGACTGCTGACCCTCGTCCTGGTCCTATTGCTATCCCTTGTTGTCTAGCATATTTGATAAAATCCCAGACAATCAAAAAGTAATCATTAAAGCCCATCGAATCAATCACTTGTAATTCATACTGCAATCGTTGATATTGTGTTTGATTCACTACTCGATAGCGTTTTTTTAATCCCGCCACGCATAGTGCCTGTAAGTACGCACTCGACGTCTCAACACCGTGTGGTAACTCATAAGCTGGTAAATACCGCGCTGAAAAATCAAAAGTCACATCACAGATAGTCGCAAGCTTTTCTGTTGCCTCTATCGCTTTTGGCCACATTTGAAAAGCTTCCGTTAGCTGTTGTTGCGTCCATTGAGCCGTATCGACTTGAGTCGATTGTGACGCTAGTTCCTCATACGTTTGTTTTTTCCCAATTGCAATCGCATTCAAGACTTGTAAAGCTAAGTCAGGAATTATGCCTGACTTTGGTGTTTTCGTTTGGTGTAATGCGAGTGCTTCAATTTTCATTTGTTCACAAATTTGTTGCCAAATTGGAAATTGCGCTTGTAATTCTTGTGTCGTTGCAACTGCACCAAAACACACCATTGTGGTCGGATTATGATATTGAGCAAATAAATTATTTGCCAAACTCATGTCATTTTGAGCAATCGCTGCCTGCAGTTGCGGATGAGTTTGCGGAATAATCACAACCACATCGGTTGCATACTGCTTTAACGCCGCTTCCGGTTCCATTTGCTCCAACTTAATTGCCGTAGTCATTTCGACTAATGCTTGATATCCTCTTTGATTCCGCGCGAATACCAAATATGTTCGATTTTCTTGAACGATACTCATCCCAATTAATGGCTTGATTTTGTATTTTTGACAAGTCCGATAAAATTGTACTACACCGGACAAGACATTCGTATCACACAATCCCAAAGCCGTCTGCTGATCTGTTTGAGCAAAGGCAACGAGTTCATCGATTCGGCATGTACTTTGTAATAAACTATAGGCACTTTGATTCCAAAAACAAACTGGCATTCCGCTTCCTCCTCTCGGTCTCTATACCTTATCCGTTTTGTTGTTGATAGGTGAAGCAAGCAGCATCAAGCAAATCTAATACTTGTTGAATTTCATTCCAGTTCGCTACACGTGCACCACTGGCAAGCGGATGTCCACCACCATCAAACTGTTGAGCAATTTCGTTAACAATTGGCCCTCTTGAACGTAAACTACAACGGACATTTTGATTTTCACTATCTTCTGTGAAAAAGGCCCATGTATAAATCCCTTCAATATTTGCAAGCATATTCACCATACTTGAAGCTTTTGAACGGCTCACACCGAAACGATTAAGTTCAGCTTGAGTAATTTTGACATAACCACAGCCATTTGGTGTCACTTGTAAACTTTGTGTTAAATAACCTGAAAATTGCACGTCAGAAATTGTCCGTTTATAAGCTGTTTGATAAAATTCACGTAAATCAAGTAAATCAATAATTTCTGCGACTTCCAAAAAGAGTTGTTTGTTAACATGTGAATACATGAAGCGACCAGTATCAGCAATAATTCCCGCATACACGAGCTCTGCAAACGCTGCTGAAATCTGCCATTGGTATTTCGCTTGCGCATATAAAGCGAATTGTAAAATTAATTGTGATGTCGACGACGCTTCCGTATTCACCCATTGCCAATCACCATAGACATCATTATTTGGGTGGTGATCAATTTTCAATAATTGGGCACCTAAAGTAAAGCGTTGATCATCAATTCGCTCTTGATTCGCTGTATCAGTCACGATAACTAACGCGCCTTCGTAACACGCATCATCAATTTCAACCGGTGTTAATAAATGACTTAAAGTTGGTTCTGCTTGGCCAACGCAATAAACCGTTTTTTCTGGCGCATTATCACGAATTAATTGGGCTAACCCACCTTGTGAACCAAATGCATCTGGATCTGGATTTACATGACGGTGAATAATAATTGTTTGTGCTTGCTGAATTTTTTCAAATAGTGTATTCATCATACGGTACCTCTTTTTTCTGTTTGGATTTTATTAGTATATCATGTTAAATCAGCGATTTTGTAACCTTTCGCACTAGTTTTTTAAAATTACACATCACATCTTGGAAATTCAGCATTTTTTTGGTTTCTTTTTAGGTAAATCATCGTTATGATTAAAAGAGAAAATCAAAGAAAGTTAGGTATCCTTGCATGAAAGTTACGACTATTACTCAAGCACAAACAACTTCATTAACAACATTTCCATATTTTGATCTCCTTTGTCTCTTACAATGGCGTTCTGGTTCTCATGTCGCAACATACCTTGATTCACCCCATGCACATGAAAGTCTTGAATATCTTTACTACACCTTCGCTGGTACATTAACATATACAAACGATGTGCAACAACAGCAGCATGGACAAGTCGGTAGTATTCAACTTATTAGCCCTTTAAGTCAAGAATCTGTGACATTTAGTGATAATTACCAAGGCTTAATTTGTGGATTCGACCCTGAATTAATGCCAACATTAACCGATACACCACTGTTCCAAACGTATTTTAGCGAACTCTTCCCGTTGACTGAAGATGATGCTGTTACTGAAAAAACATTGCTCGGCCCAGGCTCACCTACAAAACTTGCTATCGATTGTCATTTACATGAAATTACACTTGAGCCACATGCAGTTTGGAAATATACTGTAGAACATAGTCGCCACTGTGGCATTTTCGTCACTCAAGGACAACTTGAAATGCCAACACATACTCACCTAAATGAGTATGATTGTCGTTTTTTCACAGCTGTTAGTGCTGATACACACCTTACAATGACCGCAAGTGAGCATACTCACTTCTTCATCTTCGACTTAGTTGCACAACGATAACAAAAGAAAGGGGCTGTATCAAAACGAATCAGCCACTAAAAGATTATAAAACACAAAAAAGCGGTCTTGCGACCGCTTTTTCTGTATACTTTGGTTATGAAAAAAAAGCTACAAGAAAATTATACGACACTCACAACAAGAGATCAACTGACTTTGAATCTTGATTTGATGACATACATAGATAAGAATGATCCGGTACGCTTACTTAGTGGAATATTGGAAGGGTTAAATTACACAAAGCTTCTAAGTACTTACTCAGAGAATGGGCGAAATTCAGCCG
>JBOFSL010000058.1:0-11091 GCA_051651525.1 Culicoidibacterales bacterium
CGCATCAATAATCTCTTCAAGTCGACTCGGACAAATCGTAAAATCTTCAACAATTTTCTTTAAGAGCTCATGACGTCGAGGGGAACTTGACGCGAGCACTATCGGAATAGACGGCATCGTCCACTCACACTCCTTTAAAAATGATTTTTTCTCATTATAACACAATCAATCAGCAGAGGAGTAGCATTTTCAGAGAAAAAAATAGGCGCGATTTAATCACCAATTCATTTTGGTTTGGTATAATAAAATAGGAAATGAGGCGAATTTTATGCAAAAACGGAATTATCAAGCGGAATTAGAAGAACTCATAGAAAGATTACAAGCAGCAAGCGAGCGACCTAGGTTACTTGTCCACGCATGTTGTGGTCCATGTAATACACAAGTGTTAAATAGTTTAGCGAATGCTTTTGAAATTACAGTATTATTTTACAATCCGAATATTCATCCTAAAAAAGAATATCTCAAACGTCGTGATACACAAGCGGAGTTTATTGATGCCTTTAATGCGCGTCAGGGACATGCGATTGCATTCGTTGAAGGTCCGTATAATCCACGCGAATTTTTCAACAAAACAAAAGGTTTGGAAGCTGAGCCTGAGAAAGGAAAACGCTGTGAAGCATGCTATGAATTACGGTTACAAGAAGCGAAAAAATTTGCGGAAGAACTGAACTGTGAATACTACACAACTTCGCTCACGGTCAGTCCTTATAAAAATACTGAAGCGGTTAATCGTATCGGTGATGAGTTGGACGAAGCAGGCGAACAAATAACGCAATTTCTCCATTCTGATTTCAAAAAGAAAAATGGTTTTCGGGAATCAATTGCGCTTGCTAAAGAGTATGAATTGTACCGCCAAAATTATTGTGGCTGTATTTATTCTTACACATCACGTTTTGGTGGCATGGGAAAACTTGAAAAAGCAAAAATTGAGGAAAACTAACCTTGAATTTCAAGGTTTTTTTCTTTATGATGAATACTGCCAAAAGCAAATAAGGAGGGGTATTCATGAAAAAAGTCGGGGTAATTTTCGGGAAATTTTTTCCAGTTCATTTAGGTCATGTGTATTTTATCGAAATGGCATCACAATACGTTGATGAATTAGTAGTAGTTATGTGTAGTCACCAACAGCGCGATTATTATTTGTGGGAACGAAGTCAAATCCAAAATCAACCAACAGTCGGGGATCGGATGATTTGGTTAAAGGCGATTTTTGCAAAAAATCCGAAAATTCAGTTGCTACATCTCCATGAGGAAAACATCCCACTCTACCCATTTGCTTGGCCGGAGTGGAGTCAAGCAGCGCAGCACCTTTTAACACAGTGCAATGTGAAGCCAGATGTTATTTTTACAAATCAAATTGATGATATTGATAATTTTCAGTTTTATTTCTCATCGTATGTGCAATTACTTGATGCGAAGCACGTAAATATGCCGATTTCGGGAACGGAAATACGTCAGCACTTATGGCGGCATTGGCAAGCGGTGCCGATTGTAGTCCGACCAAAATTACAGCAGAAAATCTGTATTGTCGGTCAAGATGCACTAGAAGTCGCGCAGCAACTTGCGCGAACATTCAATACGATTGTGACAAACCAAGAAGAGCCAATTGAGTTTATTGAATCACCATTTGTGTTCACGACGGATCAACATTTAGCCGAGCAGTCAGTTTTACGATTAGCAATTGAACGTTCTGCTGGAATTGAGCCACATTTGTTAGTTGCTCGTGAAGGTGCATACGGACAATTGTTTAAAGCAATTAAAAAAAGATTTTAGTAGATTGTTATAAAAAACAAGAAAGCGGATACAAAAAGAAAAACAAGAAAAAAAGCTCTAAAATTGTTAGAAGAGTACTTTTTTGCTTGAAACGAAAAGTAGATGTAGTATAATTTGAGTGTATCAATCTTTTTAAATTAAAGGAGAATTAACCATGTCAAGAATTGAATCAATTTATGCACGCGAAGTATTAGATTCTCGCGGAAACCCAACTGTTGAAGTTGAAGTAGTAACTGAAGACGGTGGATTCGGACGCGCAATCGTACCATCAGGAGCTTCTACAGGAGTTCGTGAAGCATTAGAATTACGTGATGGAGACAAATCTCGTTACTTAGGACGCGGAGTTGTTAAAGCTGTTGCGAATGTAAACGAAATTTTAGCACCAGCAATCGTTGGTATGGAAGTTACTGATCAAGTTGGAATTGACAACGCTATGATCGAATTAGATGGAGATGCATTCAAGAAAAATCTTGGAGCTAACTCAATCTTAGGAATTTCTATGGCTGTAGCTCACGCTGCTGCTGACGAATTAGGATTACCATTATACGTTTACTTAGGTGGATTCAATGCGAAAGTATTACCAACTCCAATGATGAATATCATCAATGGTGGTGAGCATGCTGACAACTCAATCGACTTCCAAGAATACATGATTATGCCTGTAAGTGCTCCTTCTTTAAAAGAAGCATTACGTATGGGTGCTGAAGTATTCCACGCTTTAAAATCAGTTTTAGGTGGAATGGGATTAGCTACTTCAGTTGGTGATGAGGGTGGATTCGCTCCAAACTTAGAGTCTAACAAGCAAGCATTAACTGTTATCAATGAAGCTGTTGTTAAAGCTGGATACACTCCAGGTGTAGACGTAGTTTACGCAATGGATGTTGCTGCATCAGAATTCTACGATAAAGAAACAGGAATGTACAACTTAAAAGGTGAAGGACGTTCATTAACTTCAACTGAGATAGTAGCTTACTACTCAGAGTTAGCAGCAGAATTCCCAATCGTTTCTATCGAAGATGGATTAGATGAGTCTGACTGGGATGGATTCAAACACATGACTGAAGTTATGGGTGAAACTGTTCAAATCGTTGGTGATGATTTATTCGTTACAAACCCTGCAATCTTAGCAGAAGGTATCGAAAAAGGAATCGCAAACTCAATCTTAATCAAAGTTAACCAAATCGGAACTTTAACTGAGACGTTTGATGCTATCGATATGGCTCACCGCGCTGGATACACTGCTGTTGTATCTCACCGTTCTGGAGAGTCTGAAGATACGACTATCGCTGACATCGCTGTTGCGACAAACGCTGGTCAAATCAAAACTGGTTCTATGAGCCGTACAGACCGTATTGCAAAATACAACCAATTATTACGTATCGAAGATGAATTAGGTTCAATGGCTAAATTCCGTGGAATCGCTTCAATCAACTGTAACCGTTAATAATAACTGAAAAAAGAACACCACGGTGTTCTTTTTTTGTTGGTGATAGTTGAAGTGGAAATTATTCAGCGAAAGGATCAATATCGGCAAATTTTCCGAAAATCAACTCAGCTTCAAATAGACAGCCTTGATTTGAAAAAGTCATTTCTGAGTTTTTGTAGGCTTGTAAGCAAATATCTGCTGAATCACGAATACACGAATTGATGTTGCTTTCGAGTTCAGTTAAGGTTTTTGCTTGAATTTTTATCGTATACATTGATTCCATAACAAACTCCTTTAATGTGGGCACCGGCTTAATTACTAGTGCATGGAAATACTATACAAACATCTGGATTGATTTACAAATTAAAAAAAACTAGGTAAGATTAAATTTTTTGCGATTATTTTCAAGGAAATAACGATTTACGTAAAAACAAATTGAAATTAGCGTAATGCTTTTGCTATAATGAAGAAGGTAAACTATTGAGATTAAAGACGGAGGAAAAGCGATGGAATCGGTTTTAAATATTATTTTATTTATTTTATCGGTATTTATTATTATTATCATTGGTATGCAAGGGGCAAAAAGTGAAGATGCATCAAGTGCAATTATGGGTGGAAGCAGTGATTCAAAATTATTTGCCGAATCAAAAGACCGTGGAATTGATTTGTTTTTAAATCGTGCCACAATTATTGCAGCAGTATCATTCTTTGTTTTAGTAATTACAATTTGGGTACTAAAATAAAAATGTGATTGAATGAGCGGGAACACAAACTTTTGTTATGTTCTCGCTCATTTTGTATTATAATAAAGGTAACCAAATAAAATCTGCTGCGGCGGAAGAAAGAACAGTCATAACTGTAGAGGAATTGCAAATGAAAACAGCTGTTTTAGATTATTTAATGCAACCACAGATAAAACAAGCGACGTTAAAGGAATTAGCAATCGCTTTAAATATTTCAGCCGAGCAAAGTGCACAATTACAACAAGAACTAATCGAGCTCGAACAAGCTGGTGAGATTGTGATGCGCAAAAAAAATGACTCGTATCAAGCGAGTGAAAAATTAGGTTTAGTTAAAGGGACTGTGATTGGTCACGCCCGCGGATTCGCATTTGTTCGTCCTGAAAATGGCGGAATTGCTGATGATTATTTTTTGAAAACCGAAAATATTAATGGCGCATATGATGGTGATGTTGTTTTAGTCAAAGAATTGACAAAAGCAACAGCTGATTTACGCAAAGAAGGTGTGGTTGTCCACGTTATTCGACGGAGCTTTAAAGTTTTAGTTGGAACAATTATTCCTTACAATAAAAGCTACCTTGAATGTAAGATTGACGATGAGCGTTTTAATGCCCGCATTTTTATTGCGAAGGAAGATAGCTTAGGCGCAATTGCGGATCACAAAGTTGTGGTGAAACCATTGGAATATTATGAAGATGGCGAAGTCTTAGCCCGAGTAAGTGAAATTATTGGTCACAAAAACGATCCAGGTGTGGATATTTTATCAGCAATTTATAAACATGGGATTACAGTTGAGTTTAGCCCGGAAACACTTGAACAAGCGGTGAATGTTGAAGAAGAAGTTGCTGCGGAAGAATATGCGAGTCGAAAAGATCACCGTTTTGAAACGATTGTCACAATTGATGGCGATGATGCAAAAGATTTAGATGATGCCGTAACTGTCAAAAAATTAGCGAATGGAAACTACTTTTTAGGCGTTCATATTGCCGATGTGAGCTATTATGTCACAATGGGAAGTCCAATGAGTAAAGAAGCCTATGAGCGTGGTACGAGTGTCTATCTCGTTGACCGCGTTGTGCCAATGTTACCGCACCGTTTATCAAATGGGATTTGTTCGTTAAATCCGAATGTTGATCGTTTAGTTATGTCATGTGAAATGGAGATAAATCCAAAAGGTGAAGTTGTAAATTACGAAATTTCACAAGGTGTGATTCATTCAAAAGCACGAATGACATATCGTGCCGTCAATGAAATTATCACTGATCAAAACCCCCAAACAATTGCCGATTATGCTGAATTAGTACCAATGTTCCAAGAAATGCAACAATTATCAACGATTTTAGAAGGTAAGCGTCATAACCGTGGTGCACTAGAATTCGATATTCCAGAATCGAAAATTGAAGTTGATGCCGAAGGCAAGCCAGTGGCAATTCATATGCGTGAACGTGGTACCAGTGAACGAATCATTGAGCAATTTATGCTAGAAGCGAACGAATGTGTCGCGAAACACTTTAAATTAGCGAATTTACCTTTTATTTACCGAATTCATGAAGAACCAAATGAACAAAAATTACAGAATTTTACCAATCTAGTCGCAAATCTTGGCTATCCAGTTTCAACAAGTACTGAAAAATTATCTGCGAAAAGTTTACAAGAAGTTTTACAAGCTGCAACCGGAACAGACGCTGAAGCAGCAATTTCAACGATGTTATTACGTTCAATGCAAAAAGCTCGCTATAGTGAAATTTGTGAAGGGCACTACGGCCTAGGTGCAGAGTATTATACCCACTTTACGTCACCAATCCGTCGCTACCCGGATTTAGTTGTTCACCGTTGTATCCGTGAGTTCTTGATTCAACAGCAAGTTGATCAAAAAACACAAACAACATGGAAATTATCATTACCAGAAATCGCCCAACAAACGTCAATTACTGAACGCCGCGCAATCGATTGTGAACGCGATGTGAACGATATGAAAAAAGCTGAGTATATGCTTGATCACATCGGAGAAACATTTAACGGTATCGTTTCATCAGTAACGAACTTTGGTATTTTTGTCGAATTACCAAATACAGTTGAGGGACTTGTACATGTAAGCGATTTAACGGATGATCACTATGAATTCCACCAAAGTCAGATGGTGTTAATCGGGAACCGTACTGGGAAAACTTTTAAAATTGGTGATCATGTCGAAATTGAAGTCATGAGTGTTGATAAAGCAAAACCATCAATTGATTTTAAAATTGTTGGTATGAAATCAGCCGGGCGAATTTTCAAAACAAACAATCGCTCAAACTCAGGAGGGTCACGTGAGAAATCAGGATACCAACGTCAAAGAAATAATCAAAATGGTGACCGATCAGGACGTCAAGGCCGAAATCGTTCGCAACAACAACGTCGGAAATAAAAGGAGGAACGAGCTGTGAAAAAATCAAAATCATTTCTAGCAAACCGTCGGATCATTGTGACAATTGTTTTGTTAGGATTCATGGTTGGTTTCTCAATTTTTTTAGGCTGGGCCTATGGACAACGTGAATATATTGTTGATGGTAAACAACAGCCAACAAGCCAAGTCAAAGCAAGTTTCACATCAGAAATGTAACTAGCTATCATCAGCGTCAGATTTGAAGGGGCTGGTGTTAGGTTCGTTCAGGAGACAATGTGAATGGCTGGCATAGCCGATTTAATAATTTGAACTAGTACTGATTTTTAGGAGAGAAACCAATGGGAAAACATGCGGTAAAAGTTGTCGCCAAAAATAAAAAGGCGTATCATGATTATACAATTGAAGAAAAATACGAAGCAGGTATGGTTTTACAAGGCACAGAAATAAAATCAATTCGTGCGGCTAAAGTTCAATTGAAAGAAAGTTTTGCCCGAATTAAAAACGGGGAAGTGTTTATCCATAATTTACACGTAAGTGAATTTACACATGGAAATCGCTTTAATCACGATCCAGTACGTGTACGAAAACTTTTGTTGCATAAAGCTGAACGTCGTAAAATTGAACAATTAATTAGTCGCGATGGCTATACACTTGTCCCACTTGCGATTTATCTCAAAGATGGATTTGCAAAAATGGAACTTGGCTTAGCTAAAGGGAAGAAAACGCATGATAAACGTCATGCCTTGAAAGAAAAAGATGCAAAACGTGAAATGGAAAAAACATTACGAAACAATCAAAAGTATTAAAAATTGGAGGGTGAAAACGATATGATTCGTAAATTAATCGGAACACTGCTTTTAGTAGGCGGTCTTGTATTAATGGGAATTGGAGGGTATCAACTATATGATGCTTACCAAGCTGAAACAAGTAGTTTGAGTGAAGCAAAAGAATTACTTGAAACAACACAAGGGCAGCCAGTTGAAAAACCAGACGCTTTTGCAGATAGTGATGTTATTGGCATTGTTCAAATTGAACGCCTCGATTTTCAATCGGCAATTGTCGAAGGTGTGCAAGAACAAGACTTGATTAAAGGTGCTGGTCATATGAGTGAAACAGCCCTACCTGGTGAAGGCGATAAAATTGTGTTAGCGGGTCACCGGAATCAAGCCTTTGGAAAACTTGAAGGTGTTGAAGTGGGCGATGTCGTGAAAGTAGAAACTATTTATGGTGACTATACATATATTGTTCGCGAGATGGAAGTTGTTGATGAAACGCAAACAGAAATCTTATTACCAACAGCACCGAAAGAAGAACTTGTCTTATTTACATGTTATCCGTTTGTTTTCGGTTCGCCAACCAAAGAACGCTACGTTGTTTATGCAGATTTAGTCGTTGAATAATAAATTTAGCATACACATTAGTGGAAATATGTGCTATAATATTTAGTGACTATTCTCTGGGGGTGTTCTGGATTCGACAGGTATGCTAGGGTATAGGTTGCAAGCCGGCGGTACTCCGTAACTTACACTCGTTTAATACAAACGGAAACTATAACACAAACTTAGCAGCTGCCTAATTAATTGTAGCTCCCTTACCGAGCAATCGCCCATGTTGCGCGAATAAGGGTCACTGATGTGGGATACGCGTGGAGCATCCGTCTGGTGCAAGACGAAGAGACTAATCAGACTCGCCTCTGGAATGGTTGTTCATTTCCAAGTTCAGATGTTAAAAAGATGAATGAAATAAGCTTGTAGATGCCTATATTGAGGTGTGCTTGGACACGGGTTCGATTCCCGTCACCTCCACCAAAAAAACAATAACCGAAAATGGTTGAATATAAAAAAAGCTGAAATTGACACACTGTCAATTTCAGCTTTTTTTATTTTGTTTAAATATTTCGAATTACTTGAATGACGCGACCAATAATTTTAGCACCTTCATCATTAATCGAAATTGGTGCGTAGGCTTCATTTTCAGGCATGAGCCAGTGTTTACCAGCTTCATAACGATAACGTTTTAAAGTCGCATTGTTATGATCAACAGAAGCAACAACAATTTCATTATTGTAGGCCGTAGGAGATTGTTGAACAACAACGATGTCGTTATCAATAATATGTGCATTAATCATGCTATCTCCTTTAACACGTAAAGCAAATAATGGTGAATTTGGTCGACGTTTCATCATCACTGGAATTAATTCAGCATCGGTACTCAGCATTTCAATTGGTAACCCTGCAGTAACAAAAGAAAGAAGGGGTACTTCAATGAAATCAACTGTATTTTTCTCGGGTAAATCAGCATCAATAAGTGAAGATAAATCAATTTGGAAGTGATGGGCGATTTTTTCAAAAAATTGAATATTCGGTTGTCGACGACCGTTTTCATAATTGGCATACGTAAATTGATTAATGCCAAGTTGCTCAGCAACATCGCGTTGCGTTAATTTATTTTCTTTGCGATAAGCACGCATAGTATTAATCCAAAGCATGGTCTCACCAGTCTTTCTATTAGGTTTATGTAACATAGTAAGTATAACGCAAAAAGAATAAATGGTCAAAACGAAAAAAAAAACGTATTTCAGGCTAATTAGAAAAATAAATGAGCTAATTAAAAAATAGTCATTAAAATTGTTAATAAAGGCGAAAAAAGTTTATATTTTTTGATATAATATTCATATTGAAAATAAAAATTAAGAAAAGAGGGATGACATGAAAAAACTAGTTATCTTAGTAGCTATAGCCTCAATGTTAACATCACAGGTAACACCAGTTATAGCAGCAACAGTAGCAAGTAATGTTCAACAAGATTTCACTGATACGGTACCATTGGAAGAAACGCCTGAAGCAAGTGTGACACCAGAGGAAGAGCAGCCACTGGAAGAAACGCCTGAGGTAGATGTGACACCAGAGGAAGAGCAACCATTGGAAGAAACACCGGAAGCAGATGTGACACCAGAGGAAGAACAACCCAATCTAGACAGCACCGAAATAGTTGAACGTACACCGTATGCGAAGCAAGCAGTGGGAACAACTGATAGAGTAGTGCGGACATATGGAATTGAACAACTCAATGAGTTTGCGCAAGGGCAGGTAAATAGTTATGTTGATCCAAGTGTGATTGCTGATAAGCAAGCAGCAATTGCTGAACTTGAAGTACTGACGCCGCAATCACCACAACCATACGAAGTAGCCGTTGTAAATGAAGCAAATGAATACTTCTTCATCGAAGGTCAACCAAGCCTTGAAGAAGCAATTAAGGCTACAGAAACAGTAGAACTTTCACCAGAAGAAGAAACAGTTGTTATCGATCAGTATGGTATGGTAACGTATGCAAATTCAAATGTTGCCCGTGTATTTAAAAAAGTAAATGGGGCACTATATAGTAGTTGTGATATCAATACTGATATCTATCGTGATGACTCCTTAACAACAACAGTAGGATATATCAATCAATGTTATACGGATGATGTGCCAGTTTTAGCAATCAAAGGTGATGCCGCGAAAATCATGGTTGCTGGAAAAATTGCATGGATACGAATTTCAACTGATTTAATTTACGTTTCAACAAATCAAGTCGTTAATCCAAGTTACTATGCCAATGAAAATGGACACTATGTACATTACATTAGTAAAAATTTAACAACTTCAGCATCAGGCGGAACAAAACTTGAGCTTGGACCGAAAAATCCGAAATTACAAGATAATGTGAAATATTATAGTTACGATGGAAAATACTTTTATACAAATCCAGAGTTAATTGCTCCAGATATGAATGATGGTGTAGCAAATAGTGCAGTCAATGTGAATGATCCATACTATAATTATTTCCAAAATTTACCATTCAATAGTAAAGCCGCGGCAACAGCAACTCAAATTGATACGTATATCAATGCGAATACACAAGCATCAAGTAAGTTACGCAATACTGGACAAGCGTTCATCAACGCCCAAGAAAACTATGGTATTAATGCGATGTTGATGCTTGCAGTTGCAATTAATGAAAGTAATTGGGGAATGAGCACAATTGCACAGGAAAAAAATAATCTCTTTGGCTTAAATGCAGTTGATTCAACTCCAGGACAATCAGCTAATTATTTTAAGACAGTTGCAGAGTGCATTGATTTATATGCGAGTGACTGGTTAGCTCAAGGTTATGCTGATCCTCAAGATTGGCGTTACTATGGTGGAATGCTTGGAAATAAAGATATGGGAGCAAACGTCAAGTATGCCTCAGATGCTTATTGGAGTGAAAAAGCTGTGGCACATATGTACACAGTTGATCGTGGAATCAATAGCGGAATATCAAAAGAGTGGAATGCCTATTCATTAGGGTTATTTACATCAGTAAATAGTGTGAAAAACGCAAGTGGACAAGAAATTTATCCAATTACAGCACCGAGTTCAAATGGAACATTAGCGTTATATAGTGGCTATACAAATACGCCAATTATTTTAAAAGAAACCAATGCGAATGATGGAAAATATGAAGTTTGGCCTGAAAGAAATAATATTTTAAATAGTAGTAACAATGTACCAACATTATTGCCATATAATTGGAATGGTAGAGAATATGTCAGTACGAGCGGTGTTCGAGTAATTGCTACAGGCTTTAGTGAACCAGTTAAACCTACAGGAATATCGACAGAATTCAAGAGTGCAAAAGTTAGTGGAAATACAATGGAGCTAGTAAGTCATGCCAGTTATGCAAATTGGGTAGAAGCACCAATAAGTGTAATTAAAGGAAAATTAGTAGCAACAGATGGAAGC
>JBOFSL010000059.1:0-2185 GCA_051651525.1 Culicoidibacterales bacterium
ATGTTTACATCTTGATGTAACGTAATTGGGGCACGTGTTTCATCTGGTGAAACAACATGGTACCACTGATTCAATTGTTGGTGGTCAGCAATTTTCACATCGCCATACCGCGGGTTCACGCCTTTTTTATCAGGAAAAATCCACATTTGTAAAATCCGGGTCCGTTCATCACCATGATTATGCTCACTATGTTCAACACCTGTACCCGCACTCATATATTGAAAATCACCGGCTTGAATTATCTGTTCATGGCCAAGACTATCTCCGTGGGCCAACGCACCTTCAATCACATACGAAATAATTTCCATATCGCGATGTGGATGTAACTCAAAACCATGATTTGGTAAAATATAGTCATCGTTGACTACGCGTAACACACCAAATCGCATCCGTTGAGGATTATAGTACTCAGCAAATGAAAAATGAAAATGACTATCGAGCCATCCATGATTCACATGACCGTGTTGATTATATCGATATATATTCAGCATCTTCTTCACCCCTTAGCACAAAAACAGGCATGTTTCACTTCTTCTCGCCTGCTTTCGTCTCTCGTTATTCGCCTATTTGTTCTAATTCTGCTTCTGCCAATAAATTGACAAGGACATCAACTTTTTCAAGCTCTTGGTGTTCACTTAAGTGCGTCATTGCTGTTTCCGCCAATAAATTGACAAATGCACCGTGCGCTTGATGTTCAACTTCAATTGTTGCTTCAGCTTCAATTACCGCTTCTTTTAACTCGTGTTCAAGAATCAACAAATGACGCTCAAGTAGTTGCATCACTCGCGTTAACTGTTTGTACTCAGCTGTAATTTCTTGGAATTCCACACCTGTTTGTGCCTTCTTTAATTTTGTGTTTACTTTTTGTAATTGTGTCGTTGCTTGTTCTAATTTCTGGCTTTTCAGTTCTACATCTTTGAGTAACTTCTGTAATTTTCCCATTGACAAAACCCCTTTCGACTGTAAAATACTATTATTTATTTTCAGTCTACCATCGTTTCCCCTCCCTGCAAACGGTTTCTTTTATTATTTTAACAATCAGCGATCATAATGCAAACGGTATCGGAAATACAAAAAACTCGCTTCATGTTGGTGGACACTCAAAAGTTGGGTATATGGGTGATTTTTACTTGTAAAAGCCACTTGCTTTTGGCCAATTGTTAGTGCATCGCCACCTATATATACCCCTGATTGCGTCATAAAAAGTTCATCAAGTTTTTGGGCTTGAATTAATGCATGGCATAAAGTTGGTGATTCAACCAATACTTTATTTAATCCACACGCTTTCAGTAAAGCTAATGCTGCTGATAACCCCAAATCAAGGCAGGTACTCACATAGGTGTGACCTTGTTGTAATTTCATACCCTCGTCTAACCCAACAACATCGTGACCTTGCGCCTGTAAATTTTGGCAACACGCTTCAAATTGAGCTACCGTTGTCAAAATAATTACCGGAATTTGGTGAATTTGGAACAGTTTGTGGTGCCAAGGAACATGAGTATGATCTCGCGTGACAATAATATTCCAAGGAATCAGTGGTTGGCCTTGATTCAGCCGGATAGTTTGCAAGTGACTATCATAAATATGCCCGGTTAATTCTGGTTCTTGAATTAGTGTATTGACGCCAAAAATCAAGCCATCACAACTTGCTCGTAAAGCATTGAGTAACCACCAATCAAGTTCGGCACCAAGTGAATCAGCGTGATTTAATTTCGCTATCAATGGACCTTTGGCATCATCGGGAAAAGCAATTCGGCCATCAATTGAAGTCACAAAACTGCCATAAACAACAGGCCGCGTCTGATCACGTTCCGTAAAAAATAAATTTTCTTGGTAAATCGTTTCAAAAACCGGATCAATAATGCCCATAATTGACTTTTCAATCGGTGTTGAAAAGTGAAGTTGTAATTTTGCTGTTGGTGATAATTTCGTCATTGGTAACATATATTCATCCCATTTCTTTCAGTTATTTCTTTATCACATCGAATTGGTCGTTTAAATCTCAAGCGGCACGATGCAATTTTTGAAGTTACAAGTGAAGACTAGCAAGCATAGCCTCATTATTTCGTAAAAGTGGCTTGATTATAGCGAGCATTTTTACAGAAGTCAACTTCAGCTCATTTCGCAAATTTTGTCAAAATGTCAATTCAGTAAAAATTTCGATATACTTTTTAAAAAAGGTTCA
>JBOFSL010000060.1:0-24922 GCA_051651525.1 Culicoidibacterales bacterium
TTCATCTATTCACACCACCCATAGACTCTCTTTAGTAAAAGTAACAAGTTACTATTTCTTCTCAACGATTTATTAGTATTACCAAAAGTATACTCTATCTCTTTAAGCCCGTCAACACCCTTTCAAAGCATAAAAAAAGAATGTTTCACGTGAAACATTCTTTTGATTTTATTGATGTTTCACGTGAAACATTTTAGTTAAACATTTCTTTGAATAACTTAATTGCTCCATCCTTCATATCTTCAAAAAAGCCAAGAAGGAAGAAGTTATTTTCAACTGGTGTTGTTGCATAAACATTAGCACCAAATTCATTTTTCATTGTCTCTGATATAAAAGTCATCCCTGTTGTATCAACAGTTACACGCCCTAATAGCTCATTTTCAGTAATTGGTGCGGTAAATTTTTCCACTGCTGAATAGTATTTTTCACCGACGGATGCAAAATATGTTGGGAATGTTAAATCAGCCTGTGTTGATGAAATAATAATTGTTTCATCAGTTTGAACTACTACTTCATTATCAGTACCTTTACGAACTGCAAATGTATTCGTTTCATTAATAGTCGATATTGGTGTAACGATTGTATAATTTTTTAATTCTCCATATGCATAATCAAGTAATTTTTTTGTTTCTGTAAAGCGACTACTGCTATCTTTAGCACCAATAACAACACTGATCACACGGAAGTCATCTTTTATCGCAGTTGCAGCAAAAGCAGCTTCATATTCACCTTCTGCTGACCCTGTTTTTAATCCGTCCACTCCTGGGTATTCATAAATTAAACCCGGTAACATCCAGTTATAATTTTTCATCAATTCTGGGTACTCCCCATTTTCATCAAAAGTTTTTTCTGAAATTGATGTTACATCTAAAATTTCTGGGTATTTTTCTAATAATGCCTGTGAAAGAATCGCAACATCACGAGCACTCATTAAGTTTTCTCCCGTATCTGTTACTGCAATATTATGAATTTTTACATCTGCACCAGATAATCCTGTCGATGTCACATATTTTGTTGCTGTTAAACCTAGTTCTTGTGCTTTTTGATTCATTAAGTCAACGAACGCTTGTTCACTTCCACCAATTTTTTCTGCCATGACCATAATTGGGCCATTCGCTGAATAAATTAAGCCTGCTTCAAATAATTCTCGAACTGTATATTTTCCACCAACTTCTAATGAAATTCCTGAATAATTTAAGTCACGTGACACATCTGAAACTGCTTTTGATGTTTCGAGTTCCGTTTCCCAAGTTAATGTTGCATTTTCACCATAAATTGCATCTAGTACAAGGTATGCCGTCATTAATTTGGTAATACTATAAACTGGTAAACTTTCATCAATATTTTGTTCATGCAAAATTTGTCCAGTTTCAGCATTGATTAATAACCCTGCTTTCGCATCAATTGTTTGTGTTTGTTGAATTAATTTCGTTGTTTCAGCTTGAACAGTTGGTACTGCTGTTCCGAATCCAAGTAAACATACTGCTAAAATTATAACTAATTTTTTCATTTCTTCTCCTTGTCATTATGACCTAAAATAATTCGGTAATAATTTTGATGATTTTTTGCCACCATTGTAATTCAATAGCTTCAATTGTTTCATTCGCATAAATTGGAATTGTTTCAACCGTTTTTTCTGAATTCTTTATCTTAAGTTGTCCTAACAATTGATTTTCCAAAATTGGGGCTTCAAATGCTTCATATGAGTATTCATAATTTGCTGCGGTTGGAGTAAAACTATAGCTATATTTGGTTTGATTTTCCCACTTTTTTGGAATAAACTCGCTGAAATTAATTGTGATTTTTGGTATTTTCCCGTTGATAACTTTAAAATCATAGTTAATATCTTGGTTTTTTTCAGTGGGTAATTGTTGTGATTTTGGTTTTTCCACATTCTTTTCAACAGTTAAACCATATTCCATCATTTGCCGTGTTGCTTCATACACATCTGACATATTCATCGCACCAATCACAACAGTAATTAACGTTGTTTCGTCATGATTCAAAATTGATGTATAGGCTGCTGTCCCATCAATACCACCAAAGCCACTTTTACCACCTAAAAATCCTGGGATTTCTTGGCTTGCACCTGGCAATAAAGGATTACTTGTTGACATCAAAAACTTTTCAGTTTCATTCGTTTCATCAAACCACATTTGTGTCACTTGTGTTATTTTTGCTATTTCTGGGAAATTCGCATAAATTTCTTTCAACAAGGTTGCAACATCATTTGCACTCATCTGATTTCCGCCAGCTTTCAGCTTTATGCCAAAATCAACAAGGTCTTCTTGCTCTAAACCTGAAGAACTCACAAATTGGCTATCTTTTAACCCGAGTGCTTTGGCCGTTTCATTCATAAGTGTAGCAAACTGTGTTTCACTTCCACTAATGGCTTTCGCAAGTGTCATCGTTGCTGCATTTGCTGATTGAACAAGCATTGCTTGAAATAAATCTCGAACTGTATAACTTTTCCCTACTGTCAGCGGGACATTTGTGAAAGCATATACTTCAGAAATGCTTGCTAAAGTTTGATCAATAACAATTTGTTGGTCCCAACTAATTGCACCTTCATTGATTGCTTGCAGTGTAATATACGCTGTCATTAATTTAGAAACGCTATAAACTGGTAATTTTTCATCCGCATTTTCAGCGAAGAGAATTTCCCCAGTTTCTGCTTCGATTAACAACTGAGCGTGTGCAATAACTCCTGGAATACTCGCCGCTTGTACAATCATTAAATTAGAACTTATCAGTGAAAAATACAAGAATAATGCAACAACAGCAAGCCAGATTTGCTGATGTTTAATAAAAAAAGAGGGAACAACCCCTCTTTTTATTCGTTTAATAATGTGAGCTGTTCACTTTCGTTATCGATTTGTTCTGGCATTTCATCTTCTTCATGATCAACAAGAGCAATTGTCGCAACCGCTTGAGTTGATTCTAAACGAATTAAGCGTACTCCTTGTGTTGCACGTCCTATTTTTGAAACTTGTGCAATTGGTAAGCGAATAATAATTCCTTCATTTGTCATAATCATTAAATCATGCTCATCGCCTTTAACGGCTTTAAGTCCGATTAAGCGTCCATTTTTATCTGTGACATTCAAGGTGATAACACCTTTTCCACCACGAGATTGGAGACGGTATTCTGAAATTGGTGTTCGTTTCCCATATCCACGTTCCGTAACAACGAGTACTTCTTCGTTTTCATTCACGATTTCCATACCAACAATTTGCTCGTCTTCTGGAATTCTCATGGCAATTACACCTGATGCTGTTCGACCCATTTCACGAACATCTGTCTCTGTGAAGCGGATTAACTTACCATTTGTTGATGCCATAACGATTTCGTTACTTCCTGTTGTTTTACGAACTGAAATTAATTGATCATTCTCTCGTAAATTAATTGCAATTTTTCCGTTTGCACGAATGCTTTCAAATTCACTTAAGTTTGTTCGTTTCCCCACTCCACGTTGTGTCGCAAACATTAAATATCCATCTTCCTTAAAGTCGCTAATTGGAATGACCGCACTTACTAACTCATCTTTATCGATTGGTAATAAGTTTACTACTGGCAATCCACGAGCAGCACGTCCATACTCAGGCACTTGGTACCCTTTCAAGCGGTATACTCTTCCGGTATTGGTAAAGAAGAGTAAATAATCATGCGTATTCATTGAAATTAAGTGTTCAACAAAGTCTTCATCAACTGTTCCCATTCCTTTTACTCCACGACCACCGCGATTTTGGGCACGGTATGTTGAACTCGGTAGGCGTTTAATGTAGCCTTTGTTTGTTAACGTAATGACAATATCCTCTTGGGGAATTAAATCTTCATCTTCAATATCCATAAAATCTGCTTCAACGATTTCTGTTCGACGATTATCACCAAATTTTTCGCGAACATCAATTAATTCTTGACGAATAATTTCAACTACACGATTTTCGTTTGCTAAGATGTCTTCAAGGTCCGTAATTAATACTTTTAACTCGTTGTATTCATTTTCAATTTTATCGCGCTCCAGGCCTGTTAGACGTTGTAAACGCATATCTAAAATTGCTTTTGCTTGAATAACTGATAATTCAAAGCGTTCAATTAAGCCGATTTGTGCTTCTTCTGCTGTTTTCGAACCACGAATTGAGGCAATAACTTCTTCAATATTATCGAGTGCAATTAATAATCCTTGCAAAATGTGTGCACGATTTTGCGCTTTTTCAAGCTCAAATTGTGTCCGACGACGAATAACAACTTTTTGGTGCGCAATGTAATGTACAAGTGCTTCTTTTAAGCCTAATACTTTCGGTTGTCCGTCAACAAGTGCTAACATATTCATCCCAAATGATGTTTGTAATGATGTTTGTTTGTACAAATTGTTTAATACAACTTCTGGTTGGGCATCACGACTTGTTTCAATAATGATACGAATTCCTTCACGGTTTGATTCATCTCGTAAATCAGTAATTCCTTCGATTTTCTTATCGCGAACAAGTTCAGCAATTCGTTCGATCAAAGTTGCTTTATTCAACTGGAATGGAATCTCACTAATGTTAATGATTGCTTTTCCGTTACTTTGTGGAATAATTTCCGCTTTTGAACGAATTTTCATTGATCCTCGTCCGGTTTCATACGCTTTGCGAATTCCACTCCGTCCAATAATTGTTGCTCCTGTTGGGAAATCAGGACCTGGTATATAATTCATTAAATCATTGACATCTAGGTCTGGATTATCCATTAAAGCAATGGTTGCATTGATTGTTTCACGTAAATTATGCGGTGGAATATTTGTTGCCATTCCGACTGCAATTCCTGTTGTTCCGTTGACTAAAAGGTTTGGGAACCGTGCTGGTAGGACAATCGGTTCTCGTTCTTCACCATCATAATTATCTTGAAAATCAATGGTGTTTTTATTGATGTCACGTAAAAGTTCCATCGCTATTTTACTCATTCTTGCTTCTGTATAACGCATTGCTGCCGCACCGTCACCATCGACTGAACCGAAGTTTCCATGTCCGTTGACAAGCATATAACGATAGCTGAAGTCTTGAGCCATCCGTACCATTGTTTCGTAAACTGCACTATCACCATGTGGGTGATACTTACCGATTACTTCCCCGACAATACGTGCCGATTTTTTATATGATTTATCCGCATGAATTCCTAAATCATTCATTGCATAGAGAATGCGACGATGGACAGGCTTCAGCCCATCACGTACATCTGGCAACGCCCGTGAGACGATAACACTCATTGCATAATCAAGAAATGAATTTTTCATTTCATGCGTAATATTAATTGGCTTAATATGGCCATGATTAATTTCCGACATAGGTAACCTCCGCTTAAATATCTAAGTTTTTAACGTATTGTGCATTTGCTTGAATGAAGTCACGTCGTGGTTCAACATCATCACCCATTAACATGCTGAAGACCATATCTGCTTCCATCGCATCTTCCATTGTTACTTGTAATAACGTGCGCACGTCTGGATCCATTGTTGTTTCCCATAATTGATCGGGATTCATTTCTCCAAGACCTTTATAACGTTGCAAGTTTGGTCGTGTATTTTTTGGGAATGTTTCAAGAACACGTTGTAATTCTTCATCACTATACACGTATTCAATTCGTTTTCCTGATTGAATTTTGAAAAGTGGTGGTTGAGCAATATAAATGTTCCCATTTTCAATTAATGGACGCATAAATTTGTATAAGAACGTCAATAAGAGCGTGCGAATGTGTGCACCATCGACATCGGCATCGGTCATAATGACGATTTTGTGGTAACGTAATTTTTCGATATTAAATTCTTCACCAATACCTGTACCAAATGCCGTAATCATCATGCGAATTTCGTTATTCGCGAAGACTTTATCAATTCGAGCCTTTTCCACGTTGAGCACTTTTCCACGCAGTGGTAAAATTGCTTGGAATTTACGGTCACGACCAAGTTTAGCTGAACCTCCGGCTGAGTCCCCTTCGACGATGTAAATTTCGCTGGCTGCTGCATTTTTTGATGAGCAATCTGCTAATTTCCCAGGCAATGCTGAAACTTCTAAAATGTTTTTTCGTCTTGTTAATTCGCGAGCGCGTTTCGCTGCAACACGTGCTCGTGCGGCAGTAATACCCTTTTCAATGATTTTTTGGGCTGCTTCTGGATTTTCAAGTAAAAATGTTTCGAATTTTTCAGAGAAAATACGATCAACAATTGCTCGTACTTCACTATTTCCAAGTTTTGTTTTTGTTTGTCCTTCAAATTGTGGTGATGGATGTTTAATTGAAATAATGCTCACAAGTCCTTCACGAACATCATCTCCAGTTAAGTTATCCTCACTATTTTTGAGTAAATTGTTTTTTTGTGCATAGACATTAATGACACGTGTTAATGCACGACGGAATCCATCTTCATGCGTTCCACCTTCATGGGTATTGATATTATTTGTAAATGAATACACATTTGTTGCATAACCATCGTTGTATTGCAGCGCAATTTCAACAATAATATCACTTTTTTCACCTTCAACATAGACTACTTCAGGATCAATGACTTGTTTTGAACGGTTTAAATATGCCACATACTCTTTAATACCACCTTCGTAGTAGAATGTTTCTGCTTTATCTGTCCGCAAGTCTGCTAAAGTAATTTTTAGCCCTTTATTTAAGAATGCCAATTCGCGTGTGCGATTGCGCAGTGTATCGTAATCATACGTAATTGTTTCAGTAAAAATTGAAGCATCTGGCCAGAAATGAACAGCTGTTCCTGTTACATCGCTTGTTCCAGTAATTGCTAAATCAGCTTCGGGTTGTCCTTCGTGGAAACGTTCAAAATAAATATTCCCATTTCGACGAACAGTTACTTCAAGTTTCGTTGACAGTGCATTTACAACCGAAGCCCCTACTCCGTGCAACCCACCTGAAACTTTATAGCCGCCACCGCCAAATTTACCTCCGGCATGTAACACGGTTAAAATCGTTTCAACTGCTGAACGTCCAGTTTTTTCCACAATATCAACGGGAATTCCTCGACCATTATCTGTGACTAAAATTGAATTATCTGGGTGGATTTCAATATTAATTTCACTACAGTGTCCTGCTAGTGCTTCATCAATAGAGTTATCAACAATTTCCCAAACCAAGTGGTGTAAACCACGGCTTGAAGTTGAACCAATGTACATTCCCGGTCGCTTACGTACCGCCTCAAGTCCTTCTAAGACTTGGATATTACTCGCATCATAATTTTGTGTCATTCGTTATTTCACCTACTTCTAAAAGTTGTCCATTTTCAACATTAAATATCTGATACGCTCCGGTTAATGCCTTCAAAATTTCATGCATTTCGGTTGTCGTGATAAATGTTTGGACTTTGTCAGTTATAAAATTGAGGAGTTGGACTTTTCGCTTATCGTCTAACTCACTTAATACATCATCAAGCAATAAAATTGGATATTCCCCACAATGTTGTGCAAACCACTCTATTTCAGCTAATTTAAGCGAAAGTACGGTCGTTCGTTGCTGCCCTTGTGAACCGAATTGTTTTACATTCCGCTCGTAAATAAAAAATTGCAAATCATCTTTGTGCGGACCGACAGTTGTTGATGCCATTTTTCGATCACGTTCAAAGTTTTTTTGTAATAATTGTTTATATATTTGAACGATTTCTGCTTCATTTTGCTCAATTGAAGGGAGAAAATCGGTTTGATATTTGATTGTTAAGTGCTCTTGTTGTTCCGTTAATTGCTGATGAATTGGCACAATAATCTGATTCAATTCATGAACAAAACAAATTCGTTGCCAATAAATTTTAGCTGCAGCTTGTGCAAGTGCATCATTGAGCACATCCAAATACAAGCTATCTAATTTTTGTTTTTTTAAATATTCATTTCGTTGTTTTAACAATTTTTGAAAATTAGCTAGTGCTAAAAAATAAGATGGTGAAGCCTGTGAAAGCTCAATATCTAAAAATTTTCGTCGAATACTTGGTTGTCCTTTGACTAATTCCAAATCTTCTGGTGAAAATTTCACAATAGCTAATTGTCCAATGTATTCATTTAAACGTTGTTGATCCACATCGTTTATCTGCATTTTCTTCCCTTTTTTACTCAAAATGGTTGTTAATTTTGCAGTGCGATGCTCATTTGTAATTCCGGCTGTAATTTTCGCAAAATCTTGTTCAAATTCAATCAGTTCCCGATAATTTTGGCATCGATATGACTTGGTAAATGCTAAGACATACAAAGATTCAATAAAACTTGTTTTTCCTTGTGCATTTGCACCCAAAAAAATATTCATCCGCGGATGAAGTTGAACTGATTGACTACGATAATTGCGAAATTGTCGTAATTCAAGTGTGTTTACTCGCATTCTTTACCCGTAATCGTAAATGGTTCATACCCATTCACTTCAACGATGTCATTTGGATATAATTTACGCCCTCGACGATCTTCTGTTTCACTGTTTACTTTAACTGGTGTTTCGGCAAGATAATGTTTTGCCATTCCCCCTGACGAAATTAATTCAGCTGCTTTCAAAAATTGTTGAAGTGTAATGTAATCACTTTCGATTTCAACGTAGTACATAGACAGCACCTCCCTCTCAAATTGTAATGATTTTATCTGTGCTTTTATAAATCATCATGCTCCCTTATTTTACCATAAAACAGAGCGGAATAGGGTTTTTTTCCATAAAAAAAGCCGTAGAACGGCTTTTTTATATTAGAGTATCCTAGTATGTGTGAACAGGTAAGATTAATTGCGTTACTTTTATGTCATTTTTACTACGCATAATGAATGGACGTAGCTCTCCAACAAACGAAATTGTGACTTCATTTGCATCAAGTGCACGTAAAGCTTCTAATGCATAACGAGCATTAAAGGTAATTCGAAGTGGTTCTCCAAGTAATTGTTTAGTTTCAAGACGTTCTCGAACTTGACCAACTTCAGGTGAATTTGATGTTACTTCGATTTTACTTGCAGTAATATTTAAATTTACCACGTTATTAGTCGCTTCACGTGCAAGTAATGATGCCCGATCAATCGCTTGGAATAGCGCAGTATGATCAATTGTGACTTCAGTGTGGAATTCTGTTGGAATTAATCGATTTGTTTGCGGATAAGTTCCTTCAAGTAATCGCGATTGTAAGAAAATATCATCCCACATAAAGAGAACTTTATTATCACTAAAGTAAATTGTGACAATTTTCTCTTCATCTTCCAGAACTTTCATTAATTCTGTTAATGTTTTCGCTGGTATTACAATATCTTTGCTAAATGACACTTGTTTTGGTAAAGGGACAACTTTTTGAGCTAGGCGATAACTATCTGTTGCAACAACACGAAGTTCCTTTCCTTCTAAAATGAAATGAACACCTGTTAAAATTGGGCGACTCTCACTTGTTGATGCACAAAATAATGTTTGGCGAATAATTGACTTTAAAACATTTGAAGAGATATGGAAATCAGGTTGATCAGTTATCAACTGTATAACCGGGTATTCTTCGACAGCAAGATCATTTAATTGGAATTCACTTGTTTCTGTGGATAAGCGAATTAATCCGCTATCTACTTTTTCAAGGTTAATCGTATCGTCTTGAACTTTTTTGATAATTTCTAAAACATATTTTGCTGGTAAGATAATAATTCCAGGTTCATGGACTTCTATCAATGTTTGTGTTTGATCGGTACACGGAATATGTGTCACAATTGTTAATTCAGTATTTGAACCAGTTAGTGTCATTTGTGTTTGGTCAACTTCAACTTTTAAACCAGTTAAAACAGGTAAAACTGACTTACTTGTTATTGCCTTAGATACAGTCGCAATTGCTTTAATAAAATGTTGTCTTGAAATGGTAATTTTCATAAACTAAAAGCCTCCTACAGATATCAAATATCTTCTTCTTTTTAAATAGTAGTAGTAATAAGGGGTGAGTATTTTTGTGGAAAACAATATTTAACGCTGTGGTTGTCATGTTTTTTGTGTTGACAACTATGTGTAAAAGTCTTGCAAAACCACGGTATTTATTCACAATGCATGTGGATAAGTTTTTACAATAATTCTTTTATCTCTTGAATCATACGTTGTGTATCAGTCTCGGTTTTTAACTCATTTTCAATAAGCTGAACGGAGTGCATAACTGTAGTATGATCACGACCACCAAACTCTTTTCCAATTTTTTGAAGTGATGATTCAGTGAGTAATTTTGATAAATATACGGCAATGTGTCGATATTTAACTAACGGTTGTTTCCGTTTCTTTGATTTTAAATCATCAACTTGAATATTGAAATAGTTTGCAACAATTTTTTGAATTTTATAAATTGAAATAACCGCTTGTTGTGTTTTTGAGAATCCTTTTAAAGCTTCAATTGCAAGTTCGAGATTAATATCGTTTTTTCCAAACATAGTACTATAGGCAACTAAACGGCTTAGACCACCTTCGAGTTCACGAATATTTGAAGCAAATTGAGAAGCAATATATTCAATAACATTTTGTGGAAACTCTTCAATCATATTATCAGCAGTTAAACGACGCTGCAAAATAGCCATACGTGTCTCTAAATCAGGAACTGTGATATCAACCATGATACCCCATTCGAAACGAGTACGCAAACGATCAGTTAACTTTGATATTTCGCTGGGTTGTGTATCACAAGTTAAGACTAATTGTTTCCCATTTTGATAAAGATGATTAAAGGTGTGGAAAAATTCTTCTTGCATGGCCTCTTTTTTTGCCAAAAATTGAATATCATCAACTAATAGTATATCAATATCCCGGTATTTATTACGAAATTTTGTCATATTATTTTTTGAAAGGTTACTAATAAAATCATTTACAAAGTCTTCACATGTGACATAGAGGATACGTTTGTCATTCACTTGATTATGAATGCGGTTACCAATGGCTTGCATTAAGTGGGTCTTACCAAGTCCAGAACCACCATAGATAAATAAGGGATTATAACGAGAACCAGGGTCTTCAGAGACGGCTAAAGCAATATTATAAGCAAGACGATTTCCGCCTCCAACAACAAAGTTCTCAAAAGTATAATTATAATTGAGATTTGAATCGAAATCATTTTCATTTAGTAGCGTTGGCTGAAGAAATTGTTGAGTTTGTGCTTTTACCTTCTTTTCTGGCTGGATACGTAATGGTGGATTTAAAGTTTGTGGTGGTTCTAAAGGGACAATTGTTTTCATCGTCTTTTTTTCACTACTATTTTTTGGTTGTAATTCAACAGTTGTTTCAGATATAGTCGCTTCTTTTTCTTTTGCAATAAATCGCATATGAATTGGTGCACCTAAAACATGGATCAGTGCTTCTTGAATAATTTCTGAAAATTTATTTTTAAGCCAGTCACTGACGAATGTATCATAGGTTTCAATAATAATCTCATCTTGATTGAGTGAAATAGCTTTTGTTTGGCTAAACCAATTATCAAAACTTGTTTTAGAGATTTTTTCATTTGCTCGAATGTATTCAAGTGCTTGCGACCAAATATTTTGAGCTAATTCTGATTGAGCCATAGGTCTAAAATCCTCCTTTAGGGATAAAAAATCGAAAGCTGCATGTTTAAATTGTGATAAGAAATTGGTTATCCACATAGCACAATCCCTTTTAATAAAGGCTTAAATGCACTTATGCACATTTAAAATATGAAGTATTCCAGATGTATAAAATCAAAAAATAAATTGTATATAACTTGTGTGGAAAACAACAGACTGTACACAAGTGTTTTTGGAAAACCTCAACACTTTAGCGAGCGTTCTTTGTTATAATACCATGAACTTCAAACTTTATCCACAATTTCCACAACTTTTTTTTAGAGTTTTCCAAAACACATGTAAAACTAAGAAACTCTGTGGAAAAACCTGTGGAAAACATTTTTTAGTTATCCACAGGGCTTTCTTTTGTTTATATTGGAGGTAAATGAAAAAACAAATGGAATTCGTTAATAAAAATCAAATTATTGAGATATATTCAAAAATTGATTGCAAAAAAAAACCAATCTGATATAATATCTAGAGTGTAGTGTCAAGAAAAAGAACAACCCTAGGAGGTGTCAACATATGAAACGTACATTCCAACCAAATAGTCGTAAGCGTAGCAAAAAGCATGGTTTCCGTGCTCGTATGGCAACAGCGGCAGGACGTCGAGTATTAAAAGCTCGTCGTAACAAAGGACGTAAAGTATTATCAGCTTAAGACCACTCAAAGCAGTGGTCTTTTTCTTCATTAAAGTGGAAAATGTTGAATTTTCAGCATAAATAAGCTAAATGAGTAAACAGAATGGTGGTGAGGAAGATGAAAAAGCAATATATGATTCAAAAAAACGAAACAATTCAGTCAGTAATGCAAAAAGGTGAACGAATTGGGAATCGATATTTTCTGATTTATCGCCTCCCAACATCTGATGGAAAAAACTATTTCGCTTTCTTAGTTGGAAAAAAACTAGGAAAAGCGCATGATCGCAATCAAATGCGACGATATATTAAAGCGGTGTTGCAACCTAATTATTTGCAACTCAACCAAGGGTACTATTATTTATTCTTGGCAAAAGGGGCCGCAAAAGATTTTTCATATGAAGAAGTAAAAATTCACTTGGAAAAATTACTAAAAAAAACTACAATAAAAAGTGATAAATAAAAAACAAAGTATAAATTTATCATTTGGGAGGATAAACACATGTCAAAACGTAAAGCATGGCAATTGTTAGGAAGTGTAGCTGTAATGGCGTTATTCTTAACAGCTTGTTCGACAGCTGAAATCGTACCTGGATATCAAGCTGAATCATTGTGGGATTATATTGTATTACCACTTTCAAACTTCATCGTGTATCTTGGAGAATTAACTGCGAACTATGGTTGGGGAGTAATTTTAGCAACTGTAGCTATCCGAGTTATCCTTGTACCATTAGATATCTGGACACAAAAGAGTCAACAAGGAATGCAAAAAGTTCAACCGTTGATTAAAGAGATTCAAGATAAGTACAAAAATTCAACTGATCCGCAAGCACAACAAAAGCAACAATATGAATTGATGCAAGTTATGCAAAAAAATGGAGTAAACCCGTTAGGTGGATGTTTATCATCAATCGTGATGTTGTTAGTACAAATGCCAATTTTAATGGCGTTCTACCAAGCAATCATTCGTACGCCGGTGTTAAAAACAGGAACGTTCTATTATTTAGAGCTAGGGAATCCTGATCCATACTACATTTTACCGATTGTAGCGACAGTGTTAATGTTAGCATCAACATTATTGATGATGCCAAAAGATCAACGTTCACCGAAAAACAATCCGATGGCGCTATCAATGTATTTAATGCCTGTAATGTTCTTGTTTGTAATGTTGGGATTACCTTCAGCATTATCATTATACTTATTTACAGGAAACTTATTTATGCTTGTTCGTCAATTATTATTCAAATTTATTTTGAAAAAATAAAAGCAGGAAAGCACTCATTTGAACATTTACGTTCAAGTGAGTGCTTTTTGACATTTTTAGTTAGCTTTTGTATACTTAAATTAAAAAAATGGGGGAAATATATGTTTGTTTTTGAAAGAATCAGTGGAAAAACACTAGAATTAGTCAATGCTGAAGTACAACTTCAAGCGGGAGAGAAGCCCGTCTTTACTGAAATTATAACTGAAGGTAAAAAAGGGATATTTGGTTTAGGGGCAAAAGATGCAATTGTTGAATTTTTAACGCTTTCAATGATTGAACAACAACTGGCTGTTTATGTTCGAACTGTTATTGAGCAAATGGGTATTGAAATTTATGCTCTTGTCATTACAACGCAACGTCGGAATGTCATGATTCAAATTGATGCAGATAAAAATGGGTTGTTAATCGGACGAGATGGTGAAACGTTACAAGCGTTACAATATGTGTTTCAGCAAGCCTTAAAACAGCACTTAGGACAATATTATAAATTTTATGTTGAAGTCAATGTTGCCAATTATCGTGAGCAAGTTATTGAAAAATTACAACGCCAAGCAATGATTGCTGCGCGTAGAGCACACAAAAATCAAGAAAGTGTTGAGTTACCAATCATGAACGCGCTTGAGCGAAAAATTGTGCATACAACATTAGCGCAAGATACATTTGTTAAAACAACAAGTTTTGGTAAAGACCCAAACCGCTATATTATTATTGAACTCCGAGAAGGTGTTGAACAACGTCCAAAACGTGAAAATAAAGAATGATTGTCAGTTAAAAACACCGCAAGGTGTTTTTTTAACGTGATTTCTAAGCGCGAATAACTAGAAATCGTGATACAATAATAAGACTAATAATGAGAGGTGAAGCCAATGTATTTAACAGAAACAATTACAGCGATTGCGACAGCAGTTGGCGAAAGTGCGATTGCAATTGTCCGTTTAAGTGGACCGCAAGCATTAGAAATAGCAAATGAAGTCTTTACTGGAAAAGATCTAAACGAAGTAGAGAGCCATACAATTCAATATGGACATATTCAAGATCCAAGCAATGGACAAATTATTGATGAAGTTTTGGTCAGTGTTTTCAAAGCACCCAGAACGTTTACAAAAGAAGATATGATTGAAATCAATTGTCATGGTGGAAAAATTGCCACACAACGGATTTTACGTTTATTATTAACAAATGGAGCACGTTTAGCGGAACCAGGTGAATTTACTAAGCGCGCATTTTTAAATGGTAGAATTGATTTAGCTCAGGCGGAAGCGGTAATGGATGTGATTCATGCGAAGAGTGAAGATGCCTTGAAAATGGCAGTGAGTGGTGTCGATGGGAAAGTTTCGACGTTAATTCGTACGTTGCGTGCTGAAGTTTTGACAACACTCGCAAATATTGAAGTAAATATTGATTATCCTGAGTATGATGATGCGATTGAAATGTCGAATCAAATTTTAAAACCACGTCTAATTGAGGTGCAAGAACAGTTAACGATAATTTTAAAACAAGCACAAACTGGAAAAATTATTCGTGATGGAATTGCGACAGCAATTGTCGGTCGACCAAATGTTGGGAAATCAAGTTTATTGAATCGGTTATTACAAGAAGAACGAGCAATTGTAACTGATATAGCTGGAACAACCCGAGACACGGTTGAAGGTACATTACGTTTAGGCCATATTGTACTCAATTTAGTTGATACTGCAGGTATTCGCGAAACCCGAGATGTTGTTGAAGCAATCGGTGTTGAAAAAGCGAGAAATATGATTGAACAAGCACAGCTTGTATTAGTCGTACTCAATAATAACGAAGAATTAACAAGTGTTGATCAAGAGTTATTGGCAGTAACACAAGGAAAACCAAGATTAGTTTTAATCAATAAAATGGACTTGTCAAATGAGCTCAAATTTACGCAATTAGGCTTAAAAGATGAGGAAATCATAAAAATTTCAGCATTGGAAGATTGGGGATTAAACCAATTAGAAATGAGAATCCAACAACTGTTTGCTTTAGAAGATTTTACGACGAAAAATACAGAAAGTTTTGTATCAAATGTTCGTCATATCAGCTTAATTGAACAAGCAAACACGAGTATCACAGCGGCTTTAGAGGGAATAGAGCTAGAAATGCCTGTTGATTTAATCACTGTCGATATTCAAGATGCTTGGGAAGCACTCGGTGAAATTTTAGGAACTGAAGCGAAAATGGGCTTAATTGATGAGCTATTTAGCAAGTTTTGTTTAGGAAAATAAAACATCTTCGGATGTTTTATTTTTGATAAATTTAGGGAAAGTTCGTAGTTAAGTATGTTATAATCGACAAAACAATAAGGGGGAAGTACAATGAAATATGCAGTTATAGATATTGGTTCAAACTCGGTTAGATGTGTAATTTTTGCGTATGATGAACAAAACCATCGTTTAAAAAAGTTAGAAAATTTACGTGAATATCCACAATTATTACATTACATTACAACGGATAAAAAATTGTCGAAACAAGGGATCGATGTATTAGCAGCGGTACTTGCTAACTTCCAAAAAGTAATAGAAAAAACAGGTGTTGAAACCGTATTCTGCGTAGCAACAGCGGCACTTCGCGCAGCAGAAAACCAAGCTGAAATCATTATGCGTATTTTCGAAAAAACGACAATAAAAATCGAAATTATTTCCCCTGAAATGGAAGCATATTATGGTTTAATGGCGATTCGTTTAGAAGAACCAAGCCTAAAAGATGCAGTTTTAGTTGATATGGGTGGTGGAAGTACTGAAATCAGCCTGATGAAAAAACAAAAAATTATACAAATGAAAAGTTTCCCATATGGTGTTGTCAATTTAGGGGATCGCTATTTTTCAAAGAGCGATGATCTTGACTATTCAGCAGATTTATTGAAAAAACAAATATTTGATTGGCAGGGTCATATTGATTATGTCGTTGAAAGTAAATTACCACTCGTATTAATTGGAGGGAGCGCGCGAAATTGTGCGAAAATTTCACGTTATTTAAGTGAGCAAAAATATGTTTCGAAAAAAATCCACATGTTAACACAACGGGATATGTACCATATTTATAATTTTGCAATTCATGCGAAGCGCGTTGATTTTGCGAAAGTACCACGCTTTACAATTGAACGACAAAAAACGATCAAAGCGGCAGCGGTGCTTTTTCGGATGTTAAGTAAATTTGTGGATACACCGGTAGTTTGTATTTCAAATCATGGTGTCCGTGAAGGCGTTGTCTACGACTATCTAGAGAAAAACCAATTACTGTAGAAAGAGTTGATAAGCTGTGATGAAACATCACAAAATTTTAAAACCAACAGCAGAACAGTATCAAAATCGTGAATATAGTTGGTTGCAATTTAATGAGCGGGTATTAGATGAAGCAAAAAATCCACGAACACCAGTGCTTGAACGCCTAAAGTTTTTAGCGATTTTCCAATCGAACCTTGATGAGTTTAATATGATTCGCGTTGCAGGATTAAAAGAATATGTTCGGCTCGATTTGAAAATGATTGATTCTCGTACGCAAATGACGGCTGAGAATCAATTGAAAATGATTTATAAAAAAACGTCTAAATTATTACTTGAAACAGCAAGAATGTATCGACTGATTTTTGAACATCCTGATTTGCGGCAATACCAAGCGGGGATTTTTAGTTTTCAACAATTAAAAAAATCTGAACAAGAAAAGGTAAGTGCCTACTTTTTGGAGGAAATTTTACCATATTTAGAAATTAGTCACGTGAATCGCAATACAAAAGTGCCAAGTTTAAAAAATAAGGGACTTTATATTGGTGCAATGCTGGCAGACGAAGAATTTTTAATTATTCAATTACCAGAAAAAGCACCAAGGTTATTTGCGTTAAATGATGAACAAACGCGCTTTATTTTATTGGAGCACTTAGTTCAAGAACATATGCATCATGTTGTGAAAGCAGATTTATTGACGTATTCAGCTTTTCGAGTTTTGCGGAATTATGATTTAGATTTAATGTATGATGAAGCCGATGATATTATTGAAAGCATCGAAGCACAGCTAGAAAAGCGTAAAAAAGGATTTGTTGTTGGACTACAAATCGAGTCAGACGAAGAAAATCGTAATTTTTATATTATTAAGCGATTGAAATCAAAATTAGGTCTACAAGATGCCGATGTCTATGAATTTGTTGACACACCTGTTGATATGAGTTTTTTGTTTACTTTTTATCAACAAGTTAAGCAGAGTTATCCACAATTCGCTTATTTACCACTTTATCCACAACAACCGATGATGATTGAAGCTGAGCAACCGCTATTGAAACAAATTGCAAAACAAGATATTTTCGTACACCACCCGTATGAATCATTTGAAGCAAGTGTTGTCAGATTTTTGGCAGAAGCAAGTGTTGATGAAACAGTAACGGAAATTCATCAAACGATTTATCGTTTAAGCGCGGATTCAAAAATTGCAGTATTGTTAAAACAAGCATGTGAAAATGGCAAAAAAGTAAGTGTTTTAGTCGAATTAAAGGCACGGTTTGACGAACAAAATAATATCGACTTTGCAAAAAAATGCGAAGAATTAGGGATTGAGGTCATTTATAGTGAGGCGCGGTTTAAAGCCCACAGTAAAGTTATTCTTGTTGTCCGTGAAACACAAACTGAAAAAACGTATTTTACACATATTGGAACAGGCAATTACAATGAGGTTACAGCTGAACTGTACACAGATTGTGGGTTATTTACAGCGGATGAGAGAATCGGTCAAGATGCATTGATGTATTTTTATGCGTTAAAAGAAAAAGTCCGCAATATTCCACTAGATAAATTAGTTGCTTCACCAAATAAAATAGCTCAAAAATTAATTGATTTGATTGATCAAGAAATTTTGTACCACTGTATGTATGGTGATGGAAAAATTATTTTCAAAATTAATTCGTTAACCTATACCGAAATTATTGATAAGTTATATGAAGCATCACAAGCAGGAGTAAAAATTGATTTAATTGTTCGTGGTGTTTGCTGTCTAATTCCGGAATTACCGTTTTTCAGTGAAAATATCCAGGTTATTAGTATAGTTGGAAGATTTTTGGAACATTCACGAATCTATTATTTTCACCATCATGGAGCGGAACAAATGTATTTATCTTCAGCTGATTTAATGGGACGAAACTTAGAGCGACGGTATGAACTTGCTGTGTGCATTATTGATGAAACAATAAAAAAAAGGCTTGTTCAAGAACTGACATTGATGATCGAAGACAATGTGAAAGCTCGGAAACTTGATGAATTTGGTAATTACCATTTAAAAACGTTAATTGCAGGTGAACCATTGATTGATAGCCAAATACTTTTGTATCAGCAAGCGGCATCGCGATCAATAGAAATGAATAAAAAAACGGAAAAAGAAGTTGAGCCGAATTTCCTAGGTAATAATCAAAAAAATAACTGGTTCAAAGTCAAAAACTGGTTTAAAAGAAGCTGATGAAGTATGAGCTTCTTTTTTTCGCTTAAAAGATGCTAGAGTCGGTGATGAAATCGTTAAAAAACTCAAAAGAAATTAAAAACATGATACACTAATACAGTTAGGTCAAAGATAACGGTGAGATCAGAAAAAGTGAATGAGAGAGGAGAAATACAATGAAGAAATATGATGTTATTGTTATTGGTGGAGGCCACGCTGGATGTGAAGCGGCGCTTGCACCAGCTCGAATGGGATTAGAAACTTTGATGATTACAGGGAGTATCGAGATGATTGCTCATATGCCATGTAATCCATCAATTGGTGGGCCAGCAAAAGGGATTGTTGTGCGTGAAATTGATGCACTCGGTGGAGAAATGGGGCGTAATACGGATAAAACGAATATTCAAATGAAGATGTTGAATTTATCGAAAGGTCCAGCAGTTTGGTCTTTACGCGCCCAAGCTGATAAAATTGAATACCCACAAGCAATGCAAGAAACGATTTTACAACAAGAACGACTTGACGTATTAGAAGCGATGGTCGAAGAAATTTTAGTTGAAGATGGAAAAGTAATTGGTGTACGTTTAGAAACTGGTGATCGAATTGAAGCGAAAACGATAGTTTTAACGACAGGAACATACTTAAAATCACAAATTTTAGTTGGCCATACGGCAACTGAAGGTGGGCCCAGTGGTCAGCGTTCAAGTATAGGGTTATCAATGAATTTACGTGAATTAGGATTAAATTTATTCCGTTTAAAAACAGGAACACCAGCGCGGATTTCAGCGAAGAGTATTAATTATGAAAAAACGATAATCCAACCTGGGGATGAGGTTATCCGTACGTTTTCTTTTGATACATCACGCGAAGAAGCCAAAAATCCAAGTGATCAGTTACCATGTTATTTGACACATACTGCACCAGAAACACATATCATTATCAATGAAAATTTATCTGAATCAGCAATGTATTCTGGAATGGTCGAAGGAACAGGACCACGTTATTGTCCGTCAATTGAGGATAAACTTGTCCGCTTTGCAGATAAAGAGCGTCACCAAATTTTCTTGGAGCCAGAAAGTAAGCATTCTCCAGAAATTTATGTTCAAGGATTCTCGACGAGCATGCCTCACGATATCCAAGAACAAATGTTACGATCAGTTCCTGGTTTAGAAAATTGTGAAATTATTCGATATGCGTATGCGATAGAGTATGATGCAATTGTGCCAACACAATTATGGCCAACACTAGAAACGAAAAAAGTTGAAGGACTTTTTAGTGCTGGACAAATGAATGGTACGAGTGGATATGAAGAAGCAGCAGGACAAGGTTTAATTGCCGGAATCAATGCCGCCTTAAAAGTACAAGGAAAAGAACAACTTGTTCTTCGCCGCGATGAAGCATATATTGGTGTGTTAATTGATGATTTAGTAACGAAAGGAACAGATGAACCGTATCGTTTACTGACATCAAGAGCTGAATATCGCTTGTTGTTACGTCATGATAATGCCGATTTACGCTTGCGTCCACATGGAATTCGAGTTGGTTTAATTGATTCAGCACGTAAAGCAAAATTTGCGATGAAAGTGGCAATGATTGAGATGGAAATGGCACGTCTCAAAACGTTACGAATTACGCCAAAAGCAGCAACAAATGCCTATTTAGCAACAATTCCAACAACACCGCTCCGTGATGGAATCAGTTTGGCTGAATTTATGAAACGACCGGAAGTCGAATACCATCACTTAACACCGTTGATCCCAATTCCGGAACATTTAACCCCTGAAGTTATCGAACAAGTTGAAATTCAAATTAAGTATGAAGGGTATATAACAAAGGCAATGCGTCAAGCAGAACGTGTGAAAGATTTGGAAAGTAAAAGGATTCCCACGTCACTTGATTATGCAGCTGTACCAAATCTTGCGAATGAAGCCCGTCAAAAATTAACAGAAATTCGTCCACTCACAATTGGACAAGCAAGTCGAATTAGTGGTGTGAATCCAGCTGATATTTCAATTTTGATGGTATATTTAAAATCAGCAAAGTGGTAATAAATGAAAAAATGTACCTTGATTGTGTGCTAATCCAATTATTTAAATAGTATAAAATTTAAAGCCAGTAAGGATTGATTTCTGCATTGAACAGGAGTCAGTCCTTTTAAATTTACCGAAATACGTTCAGTATTATAATACTCAATATATGCTTCGATTAAGAGATTTTTGCATGTTCCATTTAAATCACCGGTATATGAATTGTAACGTTTTCTTGCTTTTGGCTGTTAACGAATTCATATACCGGTGATTTACGCGCTTGTGGTTGATTTTAAAGCCTTGATTCTCCTGATTTATATCGTGTACACATTTCGATACGCTGCTCGTTTGGTAATTTTGCATAAAAAAACACCCCTTTATTTTTTTATTTTAATAAAAAAAGTCTTTTATGAATTTAAATATAAATAAGTATGTAATTTAAACGATAGATATGGTAATATTGAGTTGATGAAAAGATTTTAATATAGGGGGTAAATGTAACAAATGTACTGGTTAGGATTTACCTTTATCTTACTAATTTTCGCAAGAATTGGACCGGAAATTATCAGAAAATTACACGTAGGAAATGGTATAGTAATCACGCCGCCATCAATACGAGCAATTGGAATTATAATTTTCGTTATAAGTTTGCTTTTAGAACTTTTCAGTTGGCAAGTAGGAGATTTATTTCTATTTTTTGCATTATTTTTTGCAACTTTAAATGCTTGGAATGATTGGTACGAACAAGAAGTATTTGATATTTTAAATTTTGCACTAATTGGGTTTGCAAGCTTGTACTGGCTTGTCGCACAATATAATGGACCTGAATTAGTTATGTTAGTCATATTAAATACACTGCTCGCTGTTTTTGCATGGAAAACGACAAGTATTCGTAGTGGTGATATTTTATATGTAATTGGATGTAGCTTATTAGTAGGAAGCGAGCAAATAATCAGATTGATGGTCATAGCAAGCTTATTAGGTGGATTGTATGGTTTTTATTTATTAATACGTAAAAAATTCACGTGGGAAACTACGATTGCATTTACGCCATTTATTTTATTGGCAACAATTTTCATTTTAAAATAAAACAGGATAAGGGAGTACGTGACGAATATGGCAGTAGGACAAAAAAAAAAAGATTAGGTGATTTATTAGTTGATGCAGGGAAAATTTCACAATATGATTTAGCGAAAGCGTTACATGCTCAAAAAACATTGGGAAAAAAATTAGGAGAAGTCCTTATTGAATTAGCAATGATAACTGAAGATGAAATTATCCAGGCGGTAGTTCAGCAAACCGGAATTACTACAGTTGAACTGGGTGAAATTGACTTTGATCGCAAAGTTTTAAAATTAGTTCCAGAACAATTATGTGAAAAATATACATTAATTCCATTTGGATTTGAAGCAAACAAAATTCAAGTAGCGATGGTCGATCCATTAAATATTTACGCGCTTGATGATTTAGCAATTTCAACAGGTTTTGAAATCGAAACGTTTATCAGTCGCAAAAATGAAATTCAACGTTATACACAAATCTACTATTCAAGTGAACAAGTGTTCTTAGCTGCTGAAGCATTGATGGAAGAAAATCGTCAGACAAAAACGACTGCTGCTGCAGAAGAGAATATCGAAGATGTAAAGAGTTCACCAATTGTCAAAATGCTTGACTACTTATTCAAAAATGCTTTGGAAATGCGTGCATCTGATATTCATATTGAGCCATTTGAAACGAAAATTCGGATTCGTTACCGGATTGATGGTGTGTTACAGACGATGAATGAATTGCAAATTGAAAGTTTAGCAGCATTAGTCACACGGATTAAAATCATGGCAAATTTAAATATTGCTGAGAAGCGTGCGCCACAAGATGGTCGAATTATTACACGAGTGAATAAGCAAGATATTGATTTACGTATTTCAATTTTACCAGTTGTATACGGAGAAAAAATTGTTATCCGTATTTTAAATCGTGGGAATTTAAAAACAGATAAAGCTGAATTGGGATTAAGCCCAACAAACTTAACGAAAATGAATGAACTAATGGTGACACCACATGGTGTTATCCTCGTAACCGGTCCAACAGGTTCAGGTAAATCAACAACATTATATACAATATTAAATGAGCTCAATAAAACAGCCACGAATATTATTACTATCGAAGACCCTGTCGAGTTTATCGTGGAAGGATTGAATCAGGTTAGCGTCAACGCAAAAGCAAATTTAACGTTTGCCAGTGGATTGCGAAGCGTCTTACGACAAGATCCTGATGTAGTCATGGTCGGAGAGATTCGTGATGAAGAAACAGCACAAATCGCAATTCGTGCAGCAATTACCGGCCATTTAGTGTTAAGTACGTTACATACAAATGATGCACCATCAACAATTTTACGACTACAAGATATGGGAATTGCCCCATATTTATTAACGTCATCAATTACTGGAATCGTTGCCCAACGTCTTGTTCGTAAAAATTGTCCACATTGCTTAAAAGTACGACAAGCAACTGAGCGTGAAAAAATGTTACTGAAGCAACCAGTCAATCAAGATGTAGAATTGAAAGAAGGAATGGGTTGTGGCCACTGTAATAACTTAGGGTATTACGGACGAATTGGTGTGTATGAAATTATGACGATGAATGAAAAATTACGTCAAGCAATTGCTGAACATGTAACACCAGATAAACTACGTATTTTAGCAATTGAATCAGGAATGACAACATTAGAAAATGAATGTTGCCAATTGGTTTTAGCGGGTGAAACAACGATTGAACAACTATTAACAATTGTTCAAGTATAAAAAGGAGGACATATAAATGGCAAAATTTAAATATCGTGCAAAAACAACCACTGGTGAAAAAATCAGTGGTGTTTACGAAGCCGCAACTGAAAATGACGTTGTCATGATGATGACAAGTAATGGATATTATCCACTACTTGTGGAAAAAGTTGTGGAAAGTCCTGATTTTAAAATTGGTAATTTTGATAAAGTCGGCCTGGAAGACATTGCAATTTTTTGTCGCCAATTTTATACAATGTTACACGCTGGAGTCAATATCAATATCGCATTAGAAATTTTAGCAGAAGAATTACCAAATAAACGTTTACGCGAATCAGTTTCAGCAATAAATGAGCGAATCAACAAAGGTGAATCACTCTCGCAAGCGATGAGTGAGGAAACGGATGTTTTTCCACCTTTACTTGTTAGTATGATAGAGGTTGGTGAAGCAACCGGAAATTTAGATGCAATTATGTTGCGAATGGCAACTCAATATGTTAAAGATAATAAAATTAATAAAAAAATCCGTTCGACAATGGTGTATCCGATAATTTTAGCTACTGTTGCCGTAACGGTTGTGATCTTTTTACTTACGTATATTTTACCAACATTCCTAACGATATTCACAGATAATGGCGTAGCAATTCCATGGACAACAGAGTTATTAATTGCCATTAGTGATTTTTTAATTGCGAATGGATTCGTCATAGCCTTGATTATCACGATGACAATTATTGGATTGAAATTTTTCGCCAAAACACCAATCGGGAAACCGATTTTTGCGAAACTAAAATTAAGTGCACCAATCATTAAACCACTGCACCATAAAATTATTGTTGCGCGGTTTACACGAACGATGTCAGTCTTAACAGCTAGTGGAATACCGATTATGCAAGCGTTAGAATTAGCTTCAACAGTTATAAAAAATGTGATTATTGAAGAAAAAATTATGGATATTCGCGAACAAGTTGCGAAAGGCGAGGGATTTGGTGAAGCAATTCGTGATAGTAAAGCCTTCCCTTCAATGCTGACATCAATGGTCAAAATTGGTGAAGAAACAGGTTCAATAGATGAAATTTTAGAAAAAACAGCAGAATTTTATGAAGAAGAATTAGATCATCAAATAGATATGACAGTGGCGATGGCTGAGCCTATTTTAATTTTGGTAATGGCAGCAATTATTGGTTTTATTGTGATTGCAATTATGACACCAATGTTTGAAATGTACGGAGCGATGTAAGGAGAGCAA
>JBOFSL010000061.1:0-3872 GCA_051651525.1 Culicoidibacterales bacterium
TATGCCAACCGCAATTATTGAATTACAAGAAATGTTACATGGATCATATGCGTTAGCAATTATTGATTGTGAGCAACCAGATGTATTATATGCAGTCAAAAATAAATCACCACTATTAATCGGAAAAGGTGAAGAAGCAAATTATTTAGGTAGTGATGCGCTAGCAATGATTGATAAAACGAAACATTTTTATGAGTTAAATGATGGCGAATTTGCAATTTTAACGGTGGAAAATGTTGCAATTTATGCAAAAACGGGTGAGCCGGTCACACGTGAAACGTATGAAGCCGAAATCGATGCGAATGATCTTGAAAAAGGTCCATTTAAACATTACATGATGAAAGAAATGCACGAACAACCAGCTGTAGTCCGTCGCATTATCGCATCATACCTTGATGAAAATACAAAAACGAAAATAGCTCCGGAAGTCTTAGCGGCTTTACGTGGCTCAAAACGTTTATTTGTTTTGGCAGCGGGAACAAGCTACCATGCTGGTTTAATTGGAAAACAATATATAGAAACAATGGCGAAAATTCCAACAGAAGTCCATTTAGCAAGTGAGTTTGTCTATAACATGCCACTGATTCCGGAAGATTCATTCTTTATCTTCATATCACAAAGTGGTGAAACGGCAGATAGTCGTGCAGCGTTAGTGGCGATTCGTCAATTAGGGTTTGAAGCATTAACAATTACGAATGTCCAAGGTTCAACCTTATCACGTGAAGCAAATTATACGTTATTATTACATGCAGGTCCTGAAATAGCAGTTGCCTCAACGAAAGCCTATACAGCTCAATTGACAGTACTTGCTTTAATGGCAGCGGCAATTCACGATTACCCATTGAATTTGAAATTTGAATTATCACGTGTTGCAACAGCAATGGAGCATGTGTGTGAAATGCATGAACAATTTGAAATGATTGCTCAAAATTACTTCCTAAATGGCCAACACGCCTTTTATATTGGGCGCCATGTTGACTATTATGTCGCATTAGAAGCAGCACTGAAATTAAAAGAAATTTCATACATTCACACAGAAGGATTTGCAGCTGGGGAATTAAAACATGGAACGATTGCTTTAATTGAAGATGGGACACCAGTTATTGGTTTGATTTCGCAAAAAGCGGTTGCTAACCATACACGTTCAAACTTGCAAGAAGTTGAAGCACGTGGAGCACATACAGCGACGATTGTTTTTGAAAGTTTAGCCCAAACAAGTGATACTGTGATTATTGATGATGTGCATGAATTGTTAGCACCATTGTTAATGGTATTACCAGTCCAATTCTTATCATACTATGCAGCATATCTTCGTGATTGTGATATTGATAAACCACGAAACTTAGCTAAATCAGTAACAGTTGAATAAATACAAAAGCGATTAATACATAAGTATTTTTTGTGCTTTTGTGTGAAAAAATCTAAAAAATAGGTTGTTATTTTGTTTTAATTGTCATTTTATTGAATTTTTCGAGTTTTTTTAGTATAATTTTGAAGAACAAGAGAGAAGAGAAAGAAGGCTATCTAAAATGACGAATAAATGGCAACGAATCAAAGCGATTTTCCCAGGATTAGCAGTAAGTACAATCGTATATGGATTAAGTTTAGTATTAGCAAAATTTGCACCAGATCTTGGTGCTGGAACGATTGCAATTTTCTTAGGGATTTTCTTAGGAAATACAATATTCAATAAAAGCCAATACAATGTTGGGACGAAATTTGCCGAAAGTGAGTTATTAGCATACTCGATTGTATTACTTGGCGGTACGTTGAGTATCCAATCAATTTTACAATTAGGAATCAATGGGATTGTGTATATTATTACTTTAATGGGTGTTACGATTCTTGGAGCAATTGTAATTGGGAAGAAAATGGGATTCTCAACAAACTTTACCTTGTTGATGGCAGGTGGAAATGCTGTCTGCGGATCATCAGCGATTGCTTCAATTGCTCCTGCAATTCAAGCTAGTGATGAAGAAAAAGCGTTGAGTATTACCTTTGTTAATATGATTGGAACGATATTGATGGTATTACTCCCAGTTATTGCTGCAACGTTATATCAATCAGAATTGACACAAACTTCAGCGTTAATCGGAGGAACTTTACAATCAGTTGGCCAAGTAGTAGCCAGTGGGAGTATGGTGAGTCCGGAAGTCAAAGAATTAGCAACAATTTTTAAAATTGTCCGTGTGATTATGATTGTTGTAGTAGTGCTTTGGTTTGGTAGCCTAAAATCAAAAATGGATTTGAAAGAATTCCAAGCAAGTGAAACGAATGCTCATCGTGAGTTAACAAAATCAGCGACTAAAGCGAAAGCAAAAATACCTTGGTATGTGATTGGTTTCTTTGTAACTTGTGGTTTATTCACAATTGGGATTATTTCTGACGATACTTCACACCTCATGAAAGAAGTGAGCCATGTGTTTGAAGTAGTTGCGTTAGCTGGAATCGGGTTGCGAGTAAAAATTGCCGACTTAGTTGCACAAGGACCAAAAACAGCATTGTATGGCCTATTTATCGCTCTTGTGCAAATTGTTGGAGCAATTACATTAATTGGAATTTTATTTTAAATAATCGTCAAAATTGCAAAACGAAATTATACCTAGAAAATCGACACTCAAATAAGTGTACCGACTTTCTAGGTATTTTTATATATGTATTCAAAGTGAGACTTGAAATGAAATCGAATTATAGCAGATGTTTGAGGCGTGATAAAAAGTAGAAGGAATATCACTTTTTTGAATAGCTACCAATTTAGTTTGAAAAACGGTACAATATAATTAGAAAAAAATTAGGGTGGGAATAATATGCGAATTTTAATTGCCGATGATGAAAAACAAATGCTCAAAATTTTAGCAGCCTTTTTAGGAAAAGAAGGTTATGATGTTGATGTCGTTGAAGATGGCGAACAAGCGGTTCAAAAATTTCATGAAAAAAACTACGATTTAGTAATTTTAGATTGGATGATGCCGAAAAAAGATGGATTGATGGCTTGCCAAGAAATAAAAGCTGAATCTGATGTCAAAGTCATGATGCTTACTGCCAAAAATGAAAATGAAGATGAATTTGCGGCGTTTCAAAGTGGCGCCGATGATTATATAAAAAAACCATTTCATCCAGGGGTGTTGATTGCACGGATTAAACGTTTGTTACCACAACAACAGTGGCTGCAATTCGAAGATATTATTATCGATGAACAGGCGAAACGGATTTTGAAAAATGGGAAAGATGTCGGTGCGACAAAAACAGAATATGAATTAATTAAAGCACTTGCAACCCGTCGGGGGCAAATTTTGACTCGGCAACAATTGTTAGATTTAGTTTGGGGTTATGATTACGAAGGTGATGAACGGACAGTCGATACACATATTCGCCGTGTACGGGATAAAATTTTATCAGACGCAATCAAAACGCATCGTGGTATTGGTTATAGCTTGGAAGTAAAAGCATGAAAACGCTAAGTAGTCGTTTAGCTTTTGGAATTTCATTATCCATTATTATTATCTTCTTGAGCCTGATTGCACTGATTCAATATGTCTTGCCGAACTACTACAATTATGTGATTCAACAACAACTGCAAACAGATACGCAAATTCTATTAAGTGCAAAATCACAGCAGCTAGATGCGATGATTCTAAAAGTCGAAACAATGAAAGATGTGACAATTGTCAAGCAACCAATTCCACAAAATTTAGCGACATTGAATCAGCAGCTCGTTCAGCAGTTGCAAAATAAACAAATTGTTTTGACCGAGCCACTCGTTACTCAAGAGATCTTAGATCAAATCAAGCAACAAGATGTTGTGACGAAACGTTTTGAAAATGATAAAATAAAAACCAATTTTTTTATTAATTACTTTGAACGTGAAGGAC
>JBOFSL010000062.1:0-7474 GCA_051651525.1 Culicoidibacterales bacterium
CTTTAGTGGGGCAGCGAGTGTCAATGATTTATCAGGTCCAGTTGGAATTGCCGTGATGACATCGCAAGTAACGCAAGCCGCTGGAATTACTGGTTTATTGCGCTGGACAGCTTTCTTGAGCGTCAATATCGGGTTCTTAAATCTGTTACCACTGCCAGCTTTAGATGGTGGACGCCTTGTTTTTGTCGCATATGAAGCAATTACGCGTAAAAAAGCGAATCCAAAGTTCGAAATGTATTTAAATTTAGTCGGAATTGTGCTATTATTTGGCTTGATTATTTATGTCACATTTAATGACATTTTACGTTTATTTTAGAAAGTAGGAACGACACTATGCGCCAAAGTTTATTATTTGTCCCAACCTTACGGGAAATGCCTGCTGACGCAGAAACAGTCAGCCACCAATACTTACTCCGTGGAGGGTATGTGAAACAAAATGCAGCTGGAATTTATACATATTTACCAGTTGGATTACGTGTGTTAAAAAATGTGGAAAAAATTGTACGCGAAGAATTAGATGCCATCGGATGTTCAGAATTATTAATGCCAGCATTACAGCCAGCTGAATTGTGGCAAGAAAGTGGTCGTTGGGATGATTACGGATCAGAAATGATGCGTTTGAAAGACCGTCATGATCGTCAATTCTGTCTTGGACCAACGCATGAAGAAGTGATTACATCAGTAACACGTGATTATATCAACTCATACAAAAAATTACCGTTAGCGTTATACCAAATTCAAACGAAATACCGTGATGAGCAACGCCCTCGTTTCGGTTTAATGCGCGGTCGTGAGTTCGTGATGAAAGATTTATATACATTCCATGCGAATCAAGCAAGTCTTGATGAAATGTACAATAAAGTTGCCCAAGCTTACCAAAACATTTTCACACGTTGTGGATTAGATTTCCGTAAAGTTGAAGCTGACAGTGGAGCAATCGGTGGAAGTGAATCAGCAGAATTCATGGTTTTATCAGCAATTGGTGAAGATACAATTGTTTATTCAGATACAACAAATTTCGCAGCAAACATTGAAGTAATTGAAGTTGCTGAGGGTGAGCAATTACCGGATGGATCAATTGCCAAACATGCGAAAGGGATCGAAGTTGGACATATCTTCAAATTAGGAACGAAATATTCAGAATCAATGAATGCGAACTTCTTAGATGAAAATGGTCGCAAACAAGCAGTGATTATGGGATGCTACGGAATTGGTGTTTCACGTGTAATGATGGCTGCAATTGAGCAAAACCATGATGAATCAGGTGTTGTTTGGCCAAGCGAATTAGCCCCATTTGATGTGCATGTGATTCCAGTTGTGATGAAGCAAGCCGCACAAGTTGAAGCAGCAATGGACATTTATGGACAATTACAAGCAGCAGGACTAAACGTCGTTGTTGATGATCGTGATGAGCGCGCAGGGGTTAAATTCTCAGATGCTGACTTATTAGGAGCACCATACCGCATCGTCGTTGGTCGTGGAATTGCTGATGGAATTGTTGAAGTGAAAGTACGTGCGACAAATGAAGCAATTGAAATGCCAATTGCCGAAGCAATCGCATTCGTAACAAAAGCATAATTGACTTAAGACTAAAGTTCTTAATTTTACTTAGTAACAACCGAAACGAGGGGGAGAAAATGAAAAAGGCACTTGGAAAATTCGTGCTCATCGTAATCATTCTTATTGGCATCACAATTATTGGAGTAAACGTATGTCCTGAAGTAGAAGCCGTTATCCATCGGCTTACTGGTTGGTACTAACGTCACGACGAAGGCGAGGCTGTTTTTGCTACGTAATGCCACAACTAGTGATGTTGAGCCTAAAAGATTTTAGTTGATTTTCCATCTAAAAAAACTCGCTGTTAACAAGAACAGTGAGCTTTTTTAGATGGAATTCTTTGGTTTTTAACGGTTTCAAACTATAAATATCAACGCTATTCGTGGTACAATAAAAAAGCACAGTTTTTTTGTGAGAAACCCAAAAGAGAAAAGAGTGATGAACAGATGACGAACAAATTCGCCATTTTTTTAGAGCAATTACAATTGACACATATACATTTGCCCGATGTCCAATTACAACGGCTCGTCGTTGATTCAGCGAATCAAGCATGGCATTTTCATTTACAAACACCACTACCATTAACGACAGAAACATACTCGTTAATTATTGCAGCGATGCAAGAACGTTTTCCGTACGAAAGCCACTTAATCATTGAACCAGAAAATTATTTAGCAGAACATGTGTATCAATATTGGCCGCTTGCGTGCCAACAAATTAATCGTGAAGCTGCCTTAGTTGCAAAATCTTTACAAAGCGCAAAAATCCAAGTGTGTGATGACAATCATTTGCAAATTGGGATTATTGATCAAATAACATTACAAAAAAGCCAACGATTCACGAGTAAATTCGAACAATTTTATCGTGAATTAGGTATGCCACAACAACTTCGTTTTGTCATCGATGAAGCATTGGCTGCTGAAATTAAACAAAAACAACAAGCTGAAATTCATGTTGAAGCAGTAGCTCCAAGACCAAAACCAGAAGCAAAACCAAAAGCTGCGGAGCAACCACGCCGTAGTGGGGGAAATGGCTTTGGTAAACGGAAATTAACCGGAGCAATTCAGCAACTGAAATCGATTGAAGAGCCAGATGGCTTTACAGTTGTTGAAGGTTACGTCTTCGATGTTGATGTTCGGAAAACGCGAAGTGGGAAGAAGATTATGACGGCGAAAATCACCGATTATAGCGACTCGCTGTACTTAAAAGCGTGGCTGAATGAAGGCGAAGAGCCAATTCAAAAAGGTACATGGATCAAAGCCGGAGGACCAATTGATGTTGATACTTTTATGAATCATGAACTCGTGATGATGGTCAAAAATTTTGAAGTCATTGAAAAAGTGAGTCGTCAAGATAAAGCGGAACACAAGCGGATTGAATTCCACGCCCATACCCAAATGAGTACACTTGATGGGGTTGTGAGTGCAAAAGACTTAGTCAAACAAGCAATTGCTTTCGGTCACCGTGCGGTTGCGATTACCGATCATAATGGCGTACAGTCATTCCCCGATGCGTATTATGCATCCGGAAAAAATAAAGCAATTCAAGTCCTGTATGGTGTTGAATTGAATGTCGTCAATGATTTCACACCAATTGTCGTTAATGAACGCGAAGGTCAACTTGATGGCCAAACGTATGTTATTTTTGACTTAGAGACAACTGGTTTATCAGCGGCTTTTGAGAAAATTATTGAATTTGGAGCCGTAAAAGTCAAAGATGGTCAAATTATTGATAAATTCCAGAGCTTTGCGAATCCACATCAACCACTGTCAGCGAAAACGATGGAACTCACGAATATTAGCGAACGCGACGTCCAAACTGCACCGGATATTCAAGAAATAATCACGAATTTTAAAAACTGGTGCGGTGAGGCAATTCTTGTTGCTCATAATGCCGCTTTTGATGCGAGTTTTATTCGTGCTGCGTATCGCCAGTATAATTTAGGAACACTCGATAATACGATTATTGATACATTAGAACTTTCACGTAATTTATATACGCAAATGAAACGTCATGGATTGAAAATTTTAACGCGTAAATTTGGGATTGTTTTAGATAACCATCACCGTGCAATTTTCGATGCGCAGGCAACGAGTGAAGTCTTCTTGTTTATGCTCCGCGATTTAAAAGCTGCCGGAATTACGACAATTGAAGGAATTCACAGTTTAATTGATCCTGAGTTTGCCTACAAAGGTGGACGTCCATACCATACCGTTGTTTTTGCAAAAAATGAAGCTGGTTTATCGAATTTATTTAAACTTGTTTCGTTCGCGAATACGACGTATTATCATGCAGGACCACGAATTCCCAAAAGTGTATTTAATCAATATCGTGAAAATCTACTTGTCGGTTCGAGTTGTGATTCAAGTGAGTTGTTTAAAACATTATTGAGTGGTTCATATGAAGAAGCGAAAGCAGTTGCTGAATTTTATGATTATCTTGAAGTCCAACCGCCACAAAATCATAGCCATCTTGTACAAAGTGATAATGTTGGCACCAACGAAGATTTAGAACAAATCGTTCGTTGGTACATTCAAATTGCCCAAGAATTAGGAAAATTATGTATCGCGAGTGGAGATGTCCATCACCTCAATGAGGATGAATGGCTATTGCGCGATATTTACGTACAATCTCAAGTTGGGGTCCATCCGTTAGCTCGTCGTGAAATTACGCAAATTCCATCGATGTATTTCCGGACGACAGATGAAATGCTAGCCTGTTTTAATTTCTTAGATGAGCCAACTCGTCGTGCATTAGTCATTGACAATCCACATACGTTAGTTGACCAATTTAGCCCAATCCAAGTAATCAAAGATGAGTTGTTTACACCACACATGGATACGGCGAATGATGACGTCCGTAATATGTCATATGATAAAGCGAAATTATTATATGGTGACGAGTTACCAGAATTAATTATTGCGCGTTTAGAAAAAGAGTTAACGAGTATTATTGGCAACGGGTTCGCGGTTATTTACTTTATCTCTCATCAACTAGTAAAAAAATCGCTTGATGATGGTTATCTAGTAGGGTCAAGGGGATCGGTTGGTTCGTCATTTGTCGCAACAATGATGGATATTACCGAAGTCAATCCTTTACCACCGCATTACCGCTGTCCGAAGTGTCAGTATAGTGAATTCCGTGGTGGTGAATTCGGTTGTGGATACGATATGCCAGACAAAATATGTCCGCAATGTCAGACTGATTTGATGAAAGATGGTCATGATATTCCCTTTGAAACCTTCCTAGGGTTCGAAGGTGATAAAGTTCCTGATATCGATTTAAACTTCTCAGGTGATTACCAAGCCCAAGCCCATAACTACACGAAAGTGTTATTCGGTGAAGATAAAGTCTATCGCGCTGGAACAATCGGAACTGTCGCTGAAAAAACGGCCTTTGGGTATGTACGTGGTTACGAAAGTGATAAAGGCATGAAGCTAAAAGGTGCGGAAATTGATCGACTCGTGCTCGGTTGTGCTGGTGTAAAACGGACAACTGGACAGCATCCAGGGGGAATCATTGTTGTTCCTGATTACATGGATATTTATGATATTACACCAATTCAATACCCAGCTGATGATGTCAATAGTGCGTGGAAAACGACCCACTTTGACTTCCATGCGATTCATGATAACCTCTTAAAACTTGATATTCTGGGGCACGATGATCCGACCGTCATCCGGATGCTACAAGATTTAAGTGGCATTGATCCGCAAACAATTCCAACTGATGATCCAAAAGTTTATTCATTATTTGCTGGAACTGAGGCGCTCGGTGTGACATCAGAGCAAATTAATTCTGAAGTCGGAACCTTTGGAGTCCCTGAGTTTGGCACAAAATTTGTTCGCCAGATGTTGCTCGATACGAAACCCTCAACTTTTGCCGAGCTTGTGCAGATTTCAGGGCTTTCACATGGAACCGATGTTTGGATTAACAATGCCCAAAAACTCGTGAATGACAAAACGTGTACGTTAAAAGATGTAATCGGATGTCGTGATGACATTATGGTTTACCTCATGTATGCGGGACTTGAGCCATCACTTGCCTTTACAATTATGGAAAGTGTGCGTAAAGGCAAAGGGTTAATTGAAGATTGGGAAGCAGCCATGCAAGAAAATAAAGTGCCAGAGTGGTATATTTGGTCATGTAAACAAATTAAGTACATGTTCCCGAAAGCCCATGCAACAGCGTACGTCTTAATGGCCGTCCGGATTGCTTGGTTTAAAGTCCATCACCCACTTTACTTCTATGCCGCATACTTCTCAGTCCGAGCAAGTGATTTTGATATCGAAGCCATGATTAAAGGGAAAAACTTTATTCGAGCACGCATCGATGAAATTAGTGCAAAAGGTTTAGAAGCCAGCACAAAAGAAAAATCATTAATGACCGTTCTTGAAGTTTCACTCGAAATGTGTGAACGTGGCTATCATTTTAAAAACATTGATGTTGAAAAATCAGATGCCAATGTCTTCTTGATTGAAGAGAATACATTAATTCCACCGTTTAAAACAATCGATGGACTCGGGAATAACGTTGCAGATGCAATCGTTTCTGCCCGTGGTGAACGCCCATTCACTTCGAAAGAAGACTTGCAATCTCGTGGGAAAGTGTCGAAAACACTAATCGCGAAACTGACAACAATGGACGTCTTAAAACACTTGCCAGACAGCAATCAAATGATGCTGGACCTATTCTAAGTGTTTGAAGCCGTTATTGCAAAAAAAGAGATTGAGGCAAGAGCAGGCTGAAACATGGCAGTAAAACTAGAAATACAAAAGCGAAAACCGATAAGCGAGACAGATGAAAACGTCAGCTTATCGGTTTTTTATCGAATAAGAATGAGCTGCATTTAGAAATGGGTCACAAAAATGTTGACTTCAGCACTGATTTGCGTATGATAAAGGGTGCGACGCAGCATTATCGAGGGGGGATACATCATGGGAAAATATCCAATTGCCAAACAGTTAGAACGCTATCAATATGTCCCGTTTACTTTTTTTCGTCCGATTTTAGCGAGTACTAATCTGTATCTTCGAATAAGACAAGCAGCTAGTTGGCGTTCAAAAGTGTTTGAGCACCAAAATCACCAAATTAACCGACCGGATGGGGGGCGGTTACGTGTGACACGTATTTGGCAAAAATCGCCACAAAAGCTACAACCAGCGATTTTATATTTTCATGGCGGTGCCTTTGTACTAGAAAGTAGCCAATTACATACGCGTTTAATTCAGACCTATGTGGAGCAAGCCAACTGTACAGTAATTGTCGTGCATTATCGTTTAGCACCGAAACATAGATTTCCTGCGAATATTCTTGATGGTGAGTTGGCGGCAGACTGGCTCTTTACACACGCGAGCTCACTTGGAATTGATCGGCAAAAAATTGCGATTGCTGGAGATAGTGCGGGTGCGTATATTGCGAGCTTAGTTTGCCAAAATCAGCAAAAGCAAGAACAACAATTTTGTAATCAACTCCTTATTTATCCAGTTTTAGATCCAGTACAACAAAGCCAATCAATGATGAATTTTGTTGATACTCCAATTTGGAATGCGAAGCGCAATGCGCAGATGTGGGCAAACTATAGTCCAAAGCCACAAAACAGTGTTATGGTAAGCCAACCGTTACAAACAGAAACTGTTGCGAAATTACCACCGACGTATATCGAAGTTGCGGAGTTTGATTGTTTACATGATGAAGGTGTCGCGTATGCTCAAAAACTTGAAGCAGCCGGGATTGATGTCACATTGATGCAAACATCAGAGACGATACATGGCTATGAGCTCGCTTTTTCAGCCCAATTTGTCCAAACCGCAATTGCAGCGAGAATTCACGCCTTAAATCAAGGTTTTCAATTAGAAGGGGAATAAAATGGAAAATTTATTGATACAATTACAAAACTATCAACCATATGACGAAC
>JBOFSL010000063.1:0-2031 GCA_051651525.1 Culicoidibacterales bacterium
AGTCCTCCAAAGATGTATTCTTAGTTATTATAACGAATTTTGTGATAAAATGCGAGTTTGAATAATGTTGTGGCATTAAGCAAAGTTTTCCGAACTTTTTACTAGTATCTCGAGGGATAATTCGGTATAATCAGACAAACTAAAAAAGAAAAGAGGGGTTTGATGCGAATTTTTCAACCTGAGGTTTTCCAAGGCGATATTGATAAAAAAAATTACTTCGAAGGTTGGTATATTAAATGTATTGATCAAATGAAGCAAGCGAGTTACGCCTTCATTTTCGGAGTTTCATTGCAAACTGAAGATCCGCATGCATTCATTCAAATGATTGATGGCAAAAGTGGAAAAACACAATATGCCCGATTTGAAGTAAGCGAACTTGATTTTAGTGTTAAAGAATTTTCAATTCGGATTGCCAATAACTATGTGACACGCCACGGTCTGGTGATTGATGCTAGCTTTCCAAATGGCTTACGCGTTCAAGGGAACCTGACTTTTGGTAAATTTACTCGCTTCCCTGTGAGTTTGAAAACACCGGGGATTATGGGTTGGTATCGCTACGTCCCAACGATGGAATGTTACCATGGCGTTGTGTCACGCCGCCACACATTAAGTGGCCAGTTATTCATCGATGGCCAAGCAGTTGAATTTACTGGTGGAAAAGGTTACATTGAAAAAGATTGGGGGGTGTCGATGCCGAAAGCGTGGATTTGGACGCAATCAAATCACGAAAAGACGCGAAAAGCTGCAAACTATATGTTATCAGTTGCAGATGTGCCTTGGAAAAATCACGCATTTAATGGTTTTCTAGGTTATATCGATACTGGTGAACAGTGTTATGATTTTGCGACCTATACCGGTGCGGAAGTTGTGAAACTTGAGTATGGTGATGAGGGCATTGTTGAAGTGGTTTTAGCAGATCAAGACAATTGGTATCAATTTTTGATTTGGAGTGAAGCACCGACAGGAATTTTACAAGCACCAGTCCAAGGGAAAATGGATCGTCAAATTCACGAAGCGATTCAAGCGCAAGCAACTGTTTCGATTTACAGTCGAATCACGCAAGCAGAAATTTTTAGTGGTGAATTTGAAGCGTGTGGTTTTGAACGCGTTGGGGAATTATCGCTTGTTCAAACCGGAACAAATCAAGAGAAATAATCAAATGCTAAATTTTATTCAATCAAATTCAAACCAAGTAAAACGTGCTAAAACGCTTGAAAAGCTAATGAAAACGTGCTAAAATAAGCACTAGTAACATAGAGCGAACGAAAAGAGTGAGCACCGAGCTCACTCTTTTGTATTGTTACCATGATATTCCAACTTTAAAGGAGGAAGCAAAAATGAGTGTAATTATTGAAAAAACGCGTGAATTGGTATCACCAATTTTAGCGGAAAAATCATTGACGCTGTATGATATTGAATACGTAAAAGAGGGGAATGACTACTTCTTACGAATTTACATTGATGGTCCTAACGGGATTGATCTTGATATCTGTGTTGATGTGAGTGAAGCAGTAAGTCTTGTGCTAGACGAAGCAGACTTTATTGAAGAAGTGTATTTCCTAGAAGTAAGTTCACCTGGAGCAGAACGACCATTGCGCTCACTCGAAGAAGTTCAAGCGGCCGTTGGCGAACATGTTTATATGAAAATGCGCAAACCGGTTAACGGTATTGAAGCATTCCAAGGTGACTTAACCGAAGTGACAGATGGTGTAATTACGATTCACTATTTAGACAAAACGCGGAAAAAAGTAGTTTCTTTCCCATATGAAAATGTGAGAAAAGCCCGCTTAGCAGTGAAGTTCTAGAAAGGAAGTATGCAGACGTGAATACAAGAGAGTTTTTAAAAGCATTAAATTTATTAGTAGAAGAAAAGGGCTTAGATAGAGAGTTTGTAATCGAATCAGTTCGACAAGCACTTGAATTTGCTTACAAAAAAAACTTTGACCAACTTCAAAACGTTGAAGTTGAGATTGATGAGAAAAAAGGAAGAGTTGCCGTTTACGCATTGAAAAATGTTGTAGACGATGTGAT
>JBOFSL010000064.1:0-1444 GCA_051651525.1 Culicoidibacterales bacterium
ATATGTCCCTGATTTTAATTTAGCCATTGGTATTTCAATATTGAATCCACAGTGATCATAATTATAATCATATTTATTAATATAAACATTGTTTGAAATATCTATACGTTGGTTATTTTGGGATGTAAAAATAGTATGCTCATGTGATTCCATCTCAACTGCATGAATTTCCATACGGCCATATTCAGGTGTTGCCATTTCAAAACCTGTCAAAAAAGCCCAACCGTGTAAAATCAAGTTATTCTCATCTGCTTGTACATGATCGAGCGAAGCCATCATTTTTTGGCCTTCCATAAATTTTTCATATTCAAATACGACTTCTCTTACATCACCAAACATTTTTTGTTTTCCATGATCAAGCCAGAGGCCTCGATCGCAAAAATTAAAAATAGAATCAATACTATGTGAAACAAGGATTATTGTTGTTCCATTTTCCTTATATTCCATCATTTTCTTAAATGATTTCAATTGAAATCTCGAATCACCAACTGAAAGAATTTCATCAACTAACAAAATATCAGGTTCAAATAAGAGTGTTGTTGAAAATGCAAGTCGAGCAAACATCCCGCTTGAATATGTTTTTACCGGAGCGTAGATAAATTCACCGATATCGGCAAAATCAATAATTTCTTGTTTTTTATCTGCAACATATTCTTTAGGGAAGCCATTGATTTTCGCATAAAAAGCAATATTTTCAAGTCCCGTTAAGTTGGGATCAAACCCTACACCTAACTCGAGTAACGATGCCATACGCCCTTCAACTGTGATCTCACCATTTGTTGGTTGACTAACCCCTGAAATCAATTTTAATAAAGTCGATTTTCCAGCACCATTATGACCTAAAATCCCAAGTACTTCTCCGCGATGCAGTGTAAAATTAATATCTTTTAACGCTTGAAATGTTTTTGGTTCTTGATTTGTAAACAATGACTTTAAGCGTTCGCGTTCACTATCATAAACTTTATATGCTTTATCCACATGTTCTATTTTCATTGAAATCTCGTTCATATGTTTCTCCTTATTAAATCATATCTGAAAAATCAGCTTGGAATTTTTTCATCAAACGATTTCCTAATAGCCATAATCCACCACAAATTATCCAAAAAACAACTAATTGACCCATATCAGCAAAAATGCTCGTTTGATAAATCAAACTATTTCGGAATCCTTGCACGATATATGTAAATGGGTTCATCCCCAAAATAAATTGTAAAGTTGAGTTAGAGACAATCTGAATATTCCAAATAATCGGCGTTAGCCAAAATAGGAACTGTGACAATGACATAATCAGTTGTCCAATATCAGCCGAAACAACAACTAATACTGATGTTACTTTTGAAAGAGCGGTCATAAAAATAATGCTCGCAAAAACATAATAAATGATTTGTAACCAATAAATTGAAGGCTCGTATCCATAAAGTACAAAGAAGATACACATAATTCC
>JBOFSL010000065.1:0-1746 GCA_051651525.1 Culicoidibacterales bacterium
ATCATGGAATATATGATATTAGTTTTTTACGTTCAATTCCAAAAATGACGATTATGATGCCAAAAGACCAAATCGAAGCTCAACAGCTATTTTATAGTGCGTTGTATGCGTATGAAGGTGCAGGGACAATGGCATATCGATATCCGCGAGGGTATACAGCATTTAGTCCAGTCGAAAATTTTGAAGTGATTCCGTATGGAACGTGGACAAATGAACATGACGGGAATGATTTAACGCTTGTGACGTTTGGACCACTCGTGGCGAAAGCACAAGCCCTAGCAGCAAGTTTATCTGATGAAGGAATTTCGATTCAAGTTATCAATGCACGTTTTATCAAACCAATGGATGAAACGATGCTACACACGATTTTTGCGAGCAAACAACCAATTATGACACTTGAAGAAGGTAGCAAAATTGGTGGCTTTGGGAGTGGAATTTGTGAATTTGCTGCCGAACACGAATATAAAAATAACATTCATGTCTTTGGAATCACTGATCACTATCACCCGCAAGGTGATACCACTAGTTTATTGGCAGAATCTGGGATGAGCGATGAAATTATAATCGCGAAAATAAAGGAAATGGTGAAGTAAATGCGCAAAGAACGAATTGATGTGTTATTAGTTGAACAAGGGTTTTTTGATAGCCGCGAAAAAGCAAAACGAGCAGTTATGGCAGGAATTGTCTATGCGAATACTGCACGAATGCTGAAAGCTGGCGAAAAAGTACCAGACGATGTCGAAATTATGGTTAAAGGTAAAACTATTCCTTATGTGAGTCGTGGTGGTTTGAAATTAGAAAAAGCGATTCAAACGTTTGGACTTAATTTAACTGGAAAAACCGTGTTGGATATCGGTGCCTCAACAGGTGGATTTACTGACTGCGCATTGCAAAATGGTGCGAAGTACGTCTATGCATTAGATGTTGGGACAAATCAACTTGATTGGAAATTACGCAGCGATGAACGCGTATTATCACTGGAAAAAACGAATTTCCGATATGCAACGTTAGATTTATTTAATAATGGTCAACCAGAATTTGCGACAATTGACGTTTCGTTTATTTCGTTGAGTAATATTTTACCAAACTTGGCAACAATCCTTGTACCAGGTGGCGAAGTCATGGCCTTAATCAAACCACAATTTGAAGCCGGACGTGAGTTCATTGGGAAAAAAGGTATCATTCGTGAACCAAAAGTCCACAAAATGGTGTTAGAAAATACAATTACGATGATGAACAAAACAGGCTTTGACGTCGTTGACATCTCACATTCACCAATAACTGGTGGCGAAGGAAACATCGAATTTATCGCTTACCTACGCTTACGTGAACCACAAACAGCAGCCTGGGATAGTGCAAAAATCGTTGCTGAAGCCCACCAACAATTTAAATAGAGAGTGTCCGAAGTCGGTAGCGTGTAGCGCTAACAAAACGGGAGAGAAAATAAACCCATCAAAATAGCGAGCAAAGACGCATGATTTTGGTGGGTATTTTTCTGAGTTTTTTGCTTGTTAAAAGCAAGTAATAGGTGTACGATAGCATCAAAAGGAAGTGATAGAAATGATTAGCGTTGAAACTGTGCTGACAATACAGCAGTGTAAGCAACTCGAGATTCCTATAGTAGTACGTGAACATAAAATTGTCTTGTTTATTGCCGCAACAGCAGTTGAAATTGAGCAAATTCAACAAGAAAATCACTATTTAGCAACCGAAGTAATCTACTATACGCCACCATTCTCACCAGAG
>JBOFSL010000066.1:0-5171 GCA_051651525.1 Culicoidibacterales bacterium
ATATGTAAAATCATATTTCAATTCATCTAATAGTTGAATAAACCGCTGATATTGCTCTAACATCGACACTTGATTTTGATCATCACTTGTCGCAAAATGTGTGAACAGGCCTACAATTTCAAAACTTTGATGATGTTTGAGTGCAACTAATAGTTGTCGCATTTCCGCTGATGTTTTCACGCCTAAGCGATTCATCCCACTATCAAACTTCAAATGAACTTGCACTTTTGGTCCATCGTAATTTAAAGCTTGTTCTAACCAATGCCAGTCTGAAACTGTTACTTGTAATAAATATTTTTGGGCAACTGCTAAATAATGTGGGGCAATTTTTCCAACAACAAGAATTGGTGCTTGAATTCCAGCTTCACGCAACTCGATTCCTTCATCTAAGTTCGACACACATAAGCCTGTTGCGCCTGATTGTAGTACTGCTAAAGCTACTGCTACCGCTCCATGGTGATACGCATCAGCTTTTACAACAGCAAAAATCGCTTTTTCTTTTGTATAATGTTTTTTTATATTTGCAACATTTTCAGAAATTGCCGTTAAATCGATTTCCAACCAGGTATCGCGGTGAATTGCTGATTTCATACATCATTCCTTCTTTCGTCCAGTTGTTCGATAATAACAAATGCCGTTGCGTGCCGTGTATCGTGCGTGATTGAAACATGAATAACCTCTTTAGTTGGTTGTGCTAAGACAATATACGGTGCCCCATACTCATTCATTAAAACACTTAAATCGGTGAACTTCACTTTGCCAATCCCGGTTCCACGGGCTTTTGCATACGCTTCTTTGACAGCAAATCTTCCTGCCAAAAATTCTTGTTGATGAATTCCTATTTTCCGTTCATACAGTTTCATTTCACATAGTGTTAAAATTTTTTTTGCCAATCGCGGCGTCATTCGTTCAATTTCCACACTATCAACACCAATACCACGAATCATTAAAGTACTTCAACTCCTGTACTTGTAATGGCATCGATAATTTGCTGCCCTGAACGAAGTGTATCGGCATCGTAACTAACTGATATCGTTTGATAATTTACCGAAAATTTTGCATCAGTTACCCCAACTACGCTCTGTAAAGAACTTAGTACCGGTTGTGTTTGTGCTTCACCATTGACACCACTCACTACTAAAATTAATGTTTTCAATTTCATTTCAATCCCTCATTTCCTCGATTTCTTTTTTATTGTACTCCTTTTAGTCGCAATATTAAAGAGATGTTCGTAAAAGTTATCGTTTAATATTCACTTTCATAGAAAGTATGATAAATATAAATATTACTTCTTACGAGTATATAAACATATAAGAGTTGCAATAGCCCTTGAACTGCTGACGTTGATAATTCAATCACTGCTTGCTCATTTGTTAAAGTCAGTGGGACCAATGAAATCATTGGGAAAACTCCCGCAACCATCGTGAAAATTTCACTGACAATGATAAATATCCCCGTCGCACCTACAACTAAAACTGCAAGTTTTTTCCACCAACTTAAGTGGCTGAGCAATTGTGAACGAAACAGCATGTATACAATCGTCACGACTGAAACAATTGACAGTGCACTTAAAATCGCCAATCCAAACGCTACGAACCAATACCAACTATTTGCACCTTGTTGTAAATTAAAAAGTTCAAAATACTGACTCAATTCCACTGGTAACCACTGTAAATTCAAAAAAATTGCAATACTAACAATTAATGAAATGAGCGTATAAATCAAAGCGAAAAATGTGATCATTTGCCAAAATAATTTCGCTCCCTTTTGAGGTGAGCCGACTCGATGCATAAAACGAATCATTCGAATTGCCATCATTGGAAAAATTAACATCGGCATAAATAACCAAAATGCTAATAAGACAATGACGAAAATCAATGCTCGTGAATCATTTAAAAACACCAAACCAATATTACTGATAAAAGCTAAGCCAATTGCTATTGCCATACTATATAAAAATGATTTATTAATCTCACGTTGGAGTGTCCAAAAACGCATTATTTATACACCTCACGATACTTTTCGATAATTGCGCCGGTTGGTAATTGTGCTAAGTTATATTCGCGATGCATTTTCCCATTTTTTATGAAAATAACACGTTCGAATATTTGGTGTGCTAATTCAATGTGGTTGGTACTCATAATAAATGTTGTATCAGGTCGGCGATAATTTTGTAAAATTTGTAAAATTCGTTCACGACTCAAAAAATCAACCCCACCAAATGGTTCATTAAATAAATACACTTGCGTATTCCGACTAAGTGTCAGGGCAATTAAGATACTCGCTTCCATCCCCCGAGTTAAACTACTCAGTGGCCAAGCAGTATCAATTGCTAATTCTTCACATAATTTTTGGCATTTTTCATACTCAAAATCAGAAAATAAGGCTTGGTATGTTTCAATTACCGAGTGTACATCATTATCACTTGGGAACATTCGCAAATTATCAATATACGCAATTTGCTTGCGATGTTGCTGCTGCAATGGGAGGTGATTCACTTGGATACGGCCTGTTGTCGGTAATAGTGTCCCTGATAATAACCGTAAAATCGTTGCTGTTTCCAAACTATTTGGCCCGAGTAAACCAATGACGCCAGTGCCTTCGAGCATAAATGAACATTTTTCGAGAATTGTTTTATGATATACCTTTTTGGTAACTGTCTCAAATTTAATATTCATCATTTCCCTCCGCTTTCTGCAAAAATTCAGTAATAACTTTTGCTGCTTGTTGTGGTTGTTCACTCAATGGTAAATGGCCGGCTTGCTTCACTAGTGTTATTGTTGAATTCGGAATTGTCCATTTGATAATATTCCCTTTTCGGACATCGTACAATGGATCTTCTTCACCCCACAAAATCAGCGTCCGCTTCGCTTGACTATGTGCTAAAAAACTTTCTGTGAAAAACAAACTAAATTCAGCATACCACGCTTCTAAAGCTGGACCGATAATTTGACTTTGCTCCAGTACTGTTGATTTCCATTTTTGCCAATCATAGTTCTTAAATTGTTCAGGCTGTGAATAATATAAATACAGTAATTGTTCAAAATCGGCTTGATTTTCAATAATATAAGGTGAATGACCACCTTGTTCAATCATCTGTGTGTAGAGGGCCTCTGTTTTTGGTGTTCGTAAATGTGTTAAATTCCCTAAAATGACCGTTGTCTCTTGATGGAAATTCGTGTGCATCAATAATAAGGTTGCTCCATATGATTGGCCAATGACTGCCTTAATGTCATATTTGCTACGTACAGTAGCTAATACTTGCTCAAGTAAACTCACTTGTCCTTCAATTGTCCAATACGTTGCATCATTCGGTGTTTTTCCATGACCAAGCCAGTCGATGACTAGGACACGATATGTTTTTCCTAGCGCTTGTGCAAATTCGGCAAGTTGCTCCTTTGTTTCGTATAAAGCTGGTAAACAAAAAAGTACCGGTGCTGTTGAGGCTTCATTAGTTAACAAGTAGCTAAATGTCTGCTCTGCTACTTGGATTTCATGCTCCGTTACCGTTGATTTACTAAACCGCTTCTTTTGATATAGGTGTTTTTGATACTTTGTTTTTACCATAAAGGATCCTCGATTTCTTGTGTATGATTCATAATTTCTTGGCGAATTAACGACATTTCTTTGTCGAGTTGTTGCGCAGCAATTGCTGTTTGCTTTAATGCGAGCATTGCTGTTGTTGGAATATCTCCATCTGGGTATTTATATTGCAATTTATGTTCGGTCGCCGCCCAAAAGTCCATCGATAATGTACGAATTTGAATTTCAACTGGAATCCAAACAACGTCACGATGTAAAACAACTTCGATTTCTGCAAGCACATGAATACTCCGATATCCTGAAGCTTTTGGCTTCGCAATATAATCTTTGATTTTACAAATTCGATAATCATCACGAGTTTGTAAGTGTGCTAAAATTAAATAGGCATCTTCTTGGAAACTTGTCACAATCCGTGCGCCAGCAACATCAAACAAATAATTAACAATATTTTCCGGTGTCATCTCATAACCTTTTTTAAGTAATTTATTTTCAATCGAATCAATTGTTTTGACACGTATTTTCATATGCTCGATTGGTGAATAGCCAAATTCAGTTTTCCAATCCATGTCAATTATTTTCAAATCACTTTGTAATTCTTCAACGGCCATTTGGTAACGCCCAAGGACTTCCCGCCATTTTTTTGATTTTTCTCCAACTTTTTCCATTTGTATCACTTCCCTTATTTGATTTTTTTGACTTTTCAGCAAAAATTAGTTATAGCTTCGGTTTAATTCCCTTGAATTACTCAGCTGAAAATGGTAAATTCAAGGAAAGTATGTTTTTTTCAAGCAGCTTCTTCATCTTGTCAGTCTTTTATAAAAGTTATCATCTTTTATTTTAACGATTTTCAACATGATTGCAAAGCACAAAATAAAATTCTGAAAGGTTGAACTAGATATGAATAAAAATAAACCTTGGAAAAATAATAAAAGTTGGTTTAATACCATTCTTTTTTATGTATTTTCAACAGTTTTCGCTTCGATTGTTTTTTATGCAATGCTTGTCGGTGGACACGGCGCATTGATCTATCTCGCGATTACTGCACTTTCAATTATTGTTTTTTTATATATTTTCCTCGACGAAAACCTTGACACTTCAACTAAATGGGCTTGGATTTTATTAACTATCTCAATCCCGATTTTAGGTGTTGCAATTTATGTATTAGTTGGACGAACTTCAAACCAAATTAAGTCCTTTAAACACAAATTTGTAACCGATGCAAAATTTGCGAAACTTGATCAAACGGTGACTCCACTGCACAAAAAAATTCAAATTGACAATGATATTGAACGTAGTCAAATTGAATTTATCGAGCGTGTCAGTAATCGAGCCTTTTATCATAATACCAAAACTGAAGTTTTAATTGGTGATCAATTTTATCGGGAACTTATTGCTGCGATTGAATCGGCAACTGACCATGTTCATATGGAATTTTTCATCGTCCGTGATGATGAAGTTTGCCAACCGATTTATGATGCGATGATGCGTAAAGCCCAAGCTGGTGTCAACGTTCGCTTTCTTATTGATGCTGGTGGAAGTATGGGAACAATTAAAGATAAATCATTGCGGATCTTAATTCGTGCTGGTGTCAAAGTTTCGTTTTTTGGTCGGCCTAAAGCATTATTAAT
>JBOFSL010000067.1:0-21020 GCA_051651525.1 Culicoidibacterales bacterium
GGTCGACACGGGTCACGATGTGGACACTCCCGTTGCATTGATCTTTTTCCAAACAATACGCGAGCGCACGTTGTAATAAAGAATCCTCATTTGTTTGATGTGATGGAATACTTAACAAACCCGCTGGTTTATCTACAACTAAAAACCAATCATCTTCATATATAATCGTTAGTGGTCGCAAAACTGGTTGAAAACTATTACTTCGTTGTTCTGTTGGCAAGATAACTATCAATTGTTTTCCAACTTCAAGGCTATCTTTTAATCGACATACTCGTTGGTTTTGTACAACTTGACCATGATACCGAATCCGTGTTACTAATTTTTTGGAAAAATTTTGGTGCTTTATCAAATAGTGTTCAATTGTTTGTGAATGACTGCCGGTTGTTTCAAATACACAAATCTCCCCAGTTGATGATGACTTACTCAATGAATGAATTATTCACTCTTTCCCAAAACGGGAGTTTTTTGAACCGTGCAAATTGTGCTTTGTGCCGGTGGAGACGACATTGAATTGTTTCAACGGCTAAACAATCATGAACTAAATGATCATATGTAACCGTCACACTATTTGAGTACTGAATTGATAAATCAAGATATTGTTTTTTATAGAAAATCATTGGCGAACCAATTGTTCGATACACTTTATTGTTAATTGAAGCTATCTCTGTCATTTGAAAGACTTCTACTCGCGGATGAATCACGGCACCACCAAGTGACTTGTTATAACCGGTACTACCTGACGGTGTTGAGACACACAGTCCCGTTCCCCGAAATGTTTCGAAATGTGTACCATCAATTTGCACATCAATTTTCAATGTTTTTGCGGGATCACTTATCGTTAATTCGTTGAGTGCGAGATATGAGCAGGCACCACATTCTCCATCTAGCATAATTTCAAGGACAGGAAATCCAATACTCGTATACCGCTTCGCAATCATCGCCTCTAAGAGTTCATCAATTTCTTCAACTTTCCAATCTGTGTAAAAACCTAAGCTTCCAGTATGAACAGCGATAAATTTCACATGTTGTAATTGGTGTTTATAGTGGTGAAAAGCCTGTAACATCGTACCGTCTCCACCTATTGAAATCACAAAATTAGGACAATATTGGTCATAAACCCAATCATGTTGTTCTAAAGTCGTGACAATTTTTTGTTTTGTTTGAGCTGAATACTCATCGTAACGAATCACTGTTGCAAAACGCATTGTCTTCCCCTCTTTTCTTTGGCATTTGTAGCTTTATTATACTATAATTATAGCAACGACGAAAGGAGAACTAATTTATGACAACCGAACACGAAATTGAATTCAAAAACTTACTGACTAGAGAGGATTTTGAAAGACTAAGTCAATACTTTCCACTACCGACTGCACACGAACAAACAAATACATACTTTGACACACCAGATTTCAAAATTAAAGCTTTAGGTGGTGCACTCCGAATTCGTAGCAAGGGGGAGCGTTATGAATGCACCTTAAAACTCCCACACGAGAGTGGTGACGGTCTCAATGAGTTCACTCAACAGATACCGAAGGCAGCTTCACAGCACTCACTTGAACAATTAAACACTGCAACTCACGTACTTGAGTTGCTATCTCAAGCTGGTATTGCTAAAGAGACACTGATTGTGCTGACATCGTTAAAAACATTCCGCCGCGAATTAGCTTTTCAGGGTGGATTACTCGTTTTTGATGAAAGTTTTTATAGTGACGTTCATGATTTTGAACTCGAATTTGAATATCATAGTTTCGAGCAAGGGCAGGCAATTTTCCAAAAACTATTGGCTGATTATGAAATCCCTGTCCTCATGGCACATAGTAAAATTAAACGTGCAATGCTTGCTGCTGCCAAACAGCATAATACGACTGATACAGTTGGTGGCGAGTAACCGTTTGACGCTGATACCCATAATAGGTATCAGCTTTTTTTGTGCACACATTCAAATACGTCAAAATTTCTAAAAAGAATTCCACCGCATCTGACAGGCTTTGGTCATGAATCACCTGATTGTTCGCAAGTTGAAAACAGTACTCACCTTGCCAAATAATTGGTAATTCTCCACGCCACTGTAACGTTGGTATCGGCATTCCAACATAAATCGGTAGCTGTTCCGAACGAATTTGCCAGCGATACAATACTTGTGCATATTCATCACTCACTTTTGCATAGCGCGTTGAGTACGTTTGGCGCCACCATTCAAAATAATCAACACCTTGATTAAATTGCCTAACCGTCAAACAATTTTGCTGACGTCTTGCTAAAGTTACGAAAAAACTATCCCAGTTGATGTACTGCTTAACGTATAAAACTTTTTGGGCAGTTAACGGGTGAATACTACTAAAACACTCACAATATGCTTGTTGATATCGATAAAATTTACCTAAATAATTTCCACATTGCCAATGAACTTGTTGGAATTTTGTATTTGGCCCAAATAACCAAATCAATTGTTCACCATAACCAGTTTGTCGCTGTTGAACTTGTCGTTTGGTAATTGCACTCACTTGAATTTCGATTGTTACATCTTCGGTCCAAATATCAGCCCGTAAATCACCTATTGGTTGTTCGAAGACAATGCTCGGAAAAAGCGCATATAAGTGCTGCTTAATTTGCTGATGGAGCTGGCCTTCACCGCCGTGATGATGACGATTCTCATGAGCAAAATAAGTGTTCCCCCTTTCGACTCATACGTAGTTGTACTTGTTGTTTACATTCCAAACAATAATAAGTTTCTGTTTTTTTGGCATGTTGACTTGCAATCACGACACCACATTCATTTTTAGCAAGAAACATAAAAAGACCCCCTCACTAGTAAGATACGCTCTTTTTAGCAAGTTGGTCTTTTTTTCGATTACTTTTATGAATAGATAAAATCCGACTTTTTTAAAATATCGCAGCAAATAAGCGAATAAAGCTTTCGATTAGTTTTTGGCGAAGCGGTCGTTGCTGCCATACGCGGCGTTCAATTCGCTGTGAATCATTGAAATCTTGCGCTACGATTTCGGCTAATTGCTGAATCGCCGGAGACTGTGAAATTAGTGCCATGGCTTCAAAATTAATCACGAGTGAGCGATAATCGAGATTTGCTGTCCCACACGCTGCAAACTGATCATCGAAAATCCAGATTTTACTATGTTGAAATGTATCAGTTAATAAATAAATTTGTACACCCGCTTGCAGTAATTCATCAATATAACTTTGCGTGCAACGATAAATTAAATTTTTATCCGGATTGCCAGGTATTGAAATACAGACTTCTACACCTGATATCGCTGCTGCTTTCAGCGCTTGTAAAATATCATCTGGCAAAATTAAGTATGGGGTCGTTAACCAAATCCGCTCCGTTGCTGACGTAATTAATTTATAGAGACTTTGTTTCAGTGGGTGTTTTTTCGTATCTGGTCCATCGGCAATGATTTGTACAATACTTTCACCGAAATTTTGTTCTGCTTGCGGAAAATAGTCACTCACACCACTTTCAGTAAAATCTTCACGAGTTGAAAAATACCAATCACCGAGAAAAATCGTTTGTAAGCTCCTAACAGCTTCACCCATCAATGAAATATTTGTATCTCGCCAATTTTTCGTTTTTTCATTCGCAAAAACATATTCTTGCCCTAAATTAAAGCCACCGATAAAACCTAACTTCCCATCAATAATTGCTACTTTCCGATGATTTCGCCAGTTCACGGTTGAATCAATAATTAACGATTGTGGATCACCAAAAAAGGCAAACAGTACGCCAGCATCAACTAAGCGTCGAATAACATCATCTCCAATTGTTCGAAAACTGCCACCACCATCAACGAGTAAGCGGACTTCTACACCTGATTTTGCTTTTCGACATAGTGCTTCAAATAATGATTGTGTCACATCATCATAACGAACAATATAAAATTCTAAATGAATGTGATGGTTCGCTTGTAAAACTGCTGCTAATAACTCATCAAAAAATCCTTGTCCGATTTGAACATCTACTTGCGTATTTTGATACATTGGACGCGGTACAATCGTTTGTAAAAACTGATACTGCCGTTGTTGATAGGCTTGCATTTGTGCCAAATCAAGTGGGATAAACGCTTCGTAACAATCATCAAAGCGTAAATTTTGTTCAATCTTTTGCTGAAATTGCTTAATATGTTTTTTATTCCGACCGAACAAAACATACAAAATAATCCCAACAATTGGAATTGCAAAGACGATTAAAATCCAAGCCCACTTGGTTGAAGGGTCACGATGGCTAAAGAATATAATCGTAAAAACAATAAACGAAACAATTAATTGCATCAAAGATAGGATAAAACTATTACTATAAATCGTGAACATCAGTGTTCCTGAAATCACAGTGATGATAACAAAAATGAATAAGGCAATAAACTGCCCTCGGCTTTTTAACATTCGCCATTTCGGTCGTTTATACATATCAAATCCCCCCATTTTTCCCAGAAAAAAAGAGTGTCGAAACACTCCTTTTAGTTTGCAATTACTCCACGAACACCTTGGCACGTTGGATATTTTTCGCAACTTTCGCAACTTATACATAAATCACGTAATGCTCTGGGCACAAATGTTCGAATTTCTTCGTCATTGTAGCCAATTTGGAGTCGCTTATCATCAACAATAATCGGGCGTCTTAGGACACTTGGATTTTCTTGAACAAATTCAATCAGTGTATTTAAACTCATTGATTCGATATCAATATTTCCTTCCATAATTACTTTTGAACGACGAGAAATAATATCCTCTGTTCCATTTTCAGTACGTTCTAAAATATAACGCAATTCATCAGCCGTTAGCGGTGTGACAAAGAGATTTTTTTCGCGATACGTTAATCCATATTCTTCAAGCCATTTCTTTGCCTTCCGACAAGATGAGCAACTTGGTGTTGTATAAACTGTAATCATTTCTTCACACTCCTTTGCTTCAAATGAAAACACGGTCATGTTAACTCTTTTAATTTTACCTAATCTGTTAGCTAAACTCAACAATATTCCAATTAATTTTCACTATTGTTTGTAATAGCTAAACTGTAAAATCGGATTCTATCTACCGTGCATCAAAAAAAGAGCACAGTTGTGCTCTTTTTAAACAATTACTTCTTCGCTAACAATTGTTTCTCATATGCGACTAATTCGGCTTTGTTTGCACGAATAAAGTGTCCTGGACGAATTTCAACCCATTCTGGACCTTCTTGTGAATAATCGTGAACATCTGCCGTATATGGAATACGTTGACGATTACGTTCGTAAATTGGATCCGGTTCCGGAATTGCTGAAAGTAATGATTTTGTATATGGATGTAACGGGTGAGCGTAGAGATCCTCAGCATCTGCTAACTCAACAAGTTTCCCATGGAACATTACCCCAACACGATCACTGATGTATTTTACCATCGATAAATCATGTGCAATGAATAAGTATGTTAACCCGAATTCTTTTTGTAGCTTTTGCATTAAGTTGACAACTTGTGCTTGAATCGAAACATCAAGCGCTGAAATCGGCTCATCAGCGATGATAAATTTCGGTTGCGTAATTAAAGCACGGGCAATCCCGATTCGTTGACGTTGTCCACCTGAGAATTCATGTGGAAAACGGTTCGCGTGATCTGCTGTTAGTCCAACAATTTCAAGAATTTTATAGACTTGTTCTTGACGTTCTTCTTTTGTTTTCGCAAGTTTATGAATATCTAAACCTTCGGCAATGATATCAATAACTTTCATACGCGGATTTAAACATGCATATGGATCTTGGAAAATCATTTGAATTTCGCGTGTTAATGTTCGCTTTAAATCATTTTTGATTTTTCCACTAATTACTTGTCCATCGAATTTAACTTCTCCGGCAGTAATATCATATAAACGAATAATCGAGCGTCCAGTTGTTGATTTACCCGAACCTGATTCACCTACGAGACCGAAAACTTCACCCTTGTAAATATCAAAACTCACATCATCAACGGCTTTGACGACTTTTCCGCCGCCAACTTTAAAGTGTTGCTTTAAATTTTTGACTTCTACTAATTTTTCTTTATTCATTAGTCAAGTACGCCTCCTTCCGCTGCGAATGATTCGCGTAAACGTGCCACAATTGCTGGTGGCTGTACTTTTGGTGCTGCTGGATGCAACAACCACGTTGCTGCAAAATGCGTTGTACTCACTTGGAACATTGGTGGTTGCTGAACAAAGTCAAGTTCCACTGCCCATTGGTTACGTGGTGCAAAAGCATCTCCCGTTGGTGGGAATAACAAGTTTGGTGGTGTTCCCGGAATTGAGAACAACTCACCTTCTGCATCCATTGATGGCATCGATGCTAATAATCCCCATGTATATGGATGTTGTGAATTATAGAATACTTCGTTTGAAGTCCCAATTTCAACTAAACGTCCTGCATACATTACGGCTACACGATCCGCAACATTCGCAACAACTCCAAGGTCATGGGTAATGAAGATAACTCCAACACCCGTTTTCTTTTGGATATCTTTCATTAATTCAAGAATTTGCGCTTGAATCGTTACATCTAAAGCCGTCGTTGGTTCATCGGCAATCAATACTTTCGGGTTACATCCTAAAGCAATTGCGATTACAATCCGTTGACGCATCCCTCCAGAAAATTGATGAGGATATTGCTCAAAACGCATTTCTGGATCAGTAATCCCAACTAAATTTAACAATTCAATTGCTTTTACTTTTGCTTCTTCTTTTGAAACTTTTTGATGCTTGATGATTCCTTCCATGATTTGTTTCCCGATTTTCATCGTTGGATTCAATGATGTCATTGGATCTTGGAAAATCATGGCAATTTCAGCACCACGCATGTCTTCTAATTCTGTTTTTGAAAATTTAGTAATATCTTTTCCTTCAACTAGGATTTCTCCATGCTTGATATAGCCATTACTCGCTAAAATCCCCATGATTGCTCGAGTAGCGACTGATTTCCCAGATCCTGACTCACCAACAATCGCAAGTGTTTCACCTTTATTTAGTTCGAAGTTTACACCACGAACCGCGTGAACTTCACCAGCATTGGTCTTGAAAGAAATATGTAAATCTTTTACTTCTAATAAAGCCATATTCGCCACCCTTTCTATTTCATTTTTGGATCAAACGCATCGCGTAGACCATTACCTAATAAGTTAAAGCTAATCATTAAGACTGTTAACACTAATGCTGGAATTAACAACATGTGCGGGTATAACAACATCGATTTGAATCCATCACTAATTAAAATCCCTAATGATGGTAGCGGTGCTGGTAATCCTAGACCTAAAAATGCTAAGAATGATTCGAAGAAAATCGTACTTGGAATCGAGAACGATACAACAACGATTAATTGTCCAACAACATTTGGTACTAAATGCTTGAAGATTAAACGTCCGTTTGATGCTCCAAGTGTACGTGCTGCTAAAATGAATTCATACTCTTTATACTTCAAGATTTGACTACGAACAACCCGTGACATTCCGACCCAACTCGTAAATGATACGGCGAAGATAATCGTTGGAATACTTGGTTTGAACACAACAAGTAATAATGTTAACAACACTAAACTTGGAATACTTGAGATAATTTCTGAAATACGTTGCATCACAATATCAAGTGTTCCACCATAGAATCCTGATACACCGCCATATGTCGTTCCGATAACTAATTCGATTAGTGCAACTACAAAGGCGATGAATAATGAAATTCTCGCTCCATACCATGTACGAATCCATAAGCTACGTCCGATATCATCTGTTCCGAACCAGTCTGTTGCATTTGGCATCTGACTTGAATTCGATAAGTTTTGCGTTGCATAATCACCAGTTCCGTTTAAATACGGTCCAACAATTGATAATACAATAATTAATATGATAAATACTAATCCTGTGATTGCTAATGGGTTTTTACGTAAATTTATCCATGCTTCACGCCAGAATGAGGTATTTTTCGATTCAATTTTTTCGCTTGCTTCTGTATGCATTGGTGCCAAAACTAATAATGACTCATCAACTTCAATTGTGTCGTTTGGACCAACATACTGTTGCTTCATTGCCTCCATTAATTTCCACCTCCTAAACGAATACGCGGATCAATAATTCCGTACAGAACATCAATCACTAAAATAATTGCAATATTTAATGCTGCATAGAATAGTGCAAGTGACAATGTTAATGTATTATCACTACTATTAATCGCATTTACTAAGACATTTCCAAGTCCAGGAATCCCGAAGATTCGCTCGATCACAAGTGACCCTGTTAAGATTGACATTGATAATGGTCCGACAACTGTTACAACTGGAATCAATGCATTACGAATCGCATGCTTCCAAATAACTGTATTGTGGCTTAATCCTTTTGCTTGTGCTAATAAGATATAGTCGCTTCCTAAAACCTCAACTAACTCTGTTCGCATATAGCGTGTAACTGCTGAAATAGCGTACATTGATAAAGCGAAAATCGGTAGAATTAAGGATAGGAAATTGGTTGACGAATAAATTATTGGAACTAATCCAAGTTTAAACGCAAAGACATATTGTAAAATTGTTGCAAAGACGTAACTTGGGACTGCGATTCCTAACACTGTTAAGACCGTAATTCCGTTATCAAGAAGCTGCCCGCGTTTTAACGCAGAACCAATCCCCGCAAATAACCCAACAGTTACCCCGAAAATGATTGCTGGTAAACCGATGCTCATTGAGACTACGATTTTACTACTGATAATTTCTGTGATTGGTGCACTTGGTTGAACTTTTAAAGATGTTCCTAGATCACCTTGTAATAAATTTCCCAAATAACGTGCATATTGTTGTGGAATTGGATCTTTTAGTCCATATTGAGCCTCCACATTATCACAAACTTCTGGTGGTAATTTTGAACGATCACAAATTCCACCGGGCATTAGTTGTAACAATCCAAAGAGAATTGTTGCAATTACCCAGAGTGTTAAGATGGCGATTAAAATACGTTTGATAATATACTTTAACACTTGAGTTCCTCCTCTCATTTCTTTCCTTTATTTGTTATATTCTTTCAAATATTTCTTTAATGATATGCAAATTCATTCGATAATTCAAGCGTTTTCAATAATAAATTTGGAAAATACTATCAATAATTAATAATTATCGCATGTAAACGGTTTCCTTTCTGTATTTTGTAAATTTTATCGCATGTGTATAACTTTTTATTATTCCGCTATTTTTTTATCACTTGTGCTTTTTTAAATTGATTTAAGAAAGTACAAGCGATTTATTTAGCTTTTTCTCAAAGTATGCTATACTTTTGACTTGGTGATAGAAATGAAAAAAATGAAATTAATGGCGCTCGTGATTGGCGTAAATTTACTACTTGCTACTGGCCTTGGCCTATGGCAACAATCACTCTTATTATTTATCAATGCCCTCTTTGTCCTTGGAATAATCGTCTTAATCACTGGGGCTTGGCTTTATATTTTAGACCAAGGATTTTTCCGAATTATTACGTATGGATTCAAAAAACTTGGCCGTCATTTACCCTTTGTTTCTAAAATCAAAGATACTGACGAAGTTTTCAATGAGCCTGTTGATGACTCGATGTTGTACGAAGTAAAACAACATTCGCATACTTTACCAATTCTCTATAGTGGTATTGTACTTGTTGCACTTTCGTATCTGAGTTTAGTGTTCATCTAAGGATTTCAAAATTTTTATTAGGAGGACTTCTTCATGTTAACAGCAAAAAAACGGATGATTTCTGGAATTCAATCTTCTGGAACAATTACCCTCGGTAATTATATTGGTGCAATTCAAAATTTTATTAAGCTTCAAGATGACTATGAATTACTTGTTTTCATCGCTGACTTACATTCAATTACGACACCACAGGATCGCAAAGAATTACAACATAATATCCGCTCACTAGCAGCTTTATACCTTGCTTGTGGACTTGATCCTGAAAAGGTAACAATTTTCATTCAATCTGAAATTCCTCAACATACACAATTAGGATGGATTTTAGAATGTTCAACTCATATGGGTGAACTCGAGCGAATGACGCAATTTAAAGACAAATCGCGCTCACAAACAGAAAAATCAGCGAATGCAAGTATTGGAGTTGGTTTATTTACCTACCCAAGCTTAATGGCTGCCGATATTTTACTTTATGATGTTGCTTTCGTTCCGGTTGGTGAAGATCAAAAGCAACATTTAGAGTTAACTCGGAATTTAGCACAACGCTTCAACAACAAGTATGGTGACACCTTCATTGTTCCAGAACCTGTGATTGCTAAATCTGGTGCACGGATTATGTCATTAACTGATCCGACACGTAAAATGAGTAAATCAGATCCAAATCCGCGCAGCTTTATTTCGATGCTTGATCCTCTCAAAACAATTGAAAAAAAAATCAAATCAGCTGTGACTGATTCTGAAGGAATCATCGCATATGATCCAATCAACAAACCCGGTGTCAGTAACTTACTAACAATTTTCAGTGTCTTAAGTGGCCGTGAAATTGCTGATATTGTTGTTGATTATCAAGGTCGTGGCTACGGTGATTTCAAAACTGAACTTGCAAGTCTTGTCGTTGAAACAATTGCACCGATTCAAAGTCGCTATGAAGAAATTTATGCATCAACACACCTTGATGATGTTCTTGATGCTGGTGCCTTACAAGCCCAACGCCTCGCACAACGTAAATTAACGAAAGTCACAAATAAAATTGGACTTGGTCGGAAGCGGAAATAACTATTTAAAAGTTGCTCTTTGTTAGCAACTTTTTTTACAATCATTGAATTTCGAAAGGAAAAAATTTATGGAACAACACTTAATTGTTATTGATTTAGATGGAACAGCTTTACAAAACCATCACGAACTCGCACCATTCACTTTAACAGCTTTACACGAATTGCAAAATCGTGGTCACATTGTGATGATTGCGACAGGTCGTTCATACTTATCATCACGCCAGTTTTATAAGCAACTGCGTGAACTTGCACCAATTAGCAATTTAAATGGGGCCATCGTTCATCATCCGCAAGTTCCAACCTTTCCACCATTGAAACATTTCGTCAATGCCGAACTATTGAAGCTTCTTTGGAATGAAACGCTTTTCCCACAAATTGAGATTATCTGGCTTGATCAACAACAACAAGCAATTATGAGCGGGATGAATACCCAAATTGAAGATCTTTTAGCTGAACAAAGTTTTGTCGCTGACATCCAAGTCAAGCCGCTCTCATACGCCGACTTACTCACAGCACACGCCTGTACTGTAATTGTCAAACCTGGACTAGAAGCAAGTTTTGCTGAAGCCGCGAAACTTCATTTTAGTGATAAAATTCAATTACGTTCATGGGGCAATCAATTTGCGAATTTTATCGAATTATTTACGCCAACAATTTCGAAAGCTTCCGCAATTTCTCATGTCCAAAATCATTATCAAATTGCCAATACTCATACAATTGCTTTTGGTGATCAACTCAATGATATTGAAATGCTCACATATGTCCCGCATAGTGTCGCTATGGCGAATGCAGTACCAGAATTAAAAGCACTTGCCTTTGCCGTTACAGCTTTACCAAATACTGCTGGTGGTGTTGGTCACTATCTAAATCAATATTTTCAATTGAACTTAGATTGATACTTGTTTTTCAATTGCTTTTTCTCTATACTTTGACTAATTCAAAAAATGGGGGACGATTATATGAAACGAATTATTTTAGCTGGTGGCTGTTTTTGGGGTGTTGATGCCTATTTTCAACAAGTAAATGGGATTTTACGGACTCACGTTGGCTATGCCCAAGGTCTCGTGCCTTTTCCATCTTACGAACAAGTTTGTACTGGTACAACTGGACATACCGAAGCATGTGAAATTGAATATGATGAAAATCAGCTCTCATTAGAAATGCTACTTTCACACTTTTTCTTAATTATTGATCCAACCGTGCTCAACCGTCAAGGTAACGACCGTGGTCATCAGTATCGGACCGGTGTTTATTATTTTGATGAAGCTGATAAAGGCACAATTCAAGCATTTCTGACAACTCAACAAGCAAATTATGATAAGCCAATTGTTGTCGAACTTGAACCTGCCAAAATATTTTATATTGCTGAAGATTATCATCAAAATTATCTCAAAAAAAATCCAAATGGCTATTGTCATATCAATTTAAACGTTATTCATAAATTACAACCGTAAACAAAAAAACTTCGTTGCTAACTGAGGCTGCTGAAAAAGTCAGCTATTGAGATATATAAATTTGAATATACAATAAAAAGCGATGGTTCATTCTTGTGAACGAACCATCGCTTTTTTTGTTGATTACTTTAATGGATTTTAACAAAACGTCCTTGGATTTGGTGAGTTGGTAAAATATCGACAAACGCTTTGTCATCAATTTGACTAATTAATTCTTGTGTATCATAGAGTTGGTAACTCGTCACTACAGTCATTAACGTCTTTTTGGGTTGGTTTGTATACGCACCAACCGCATCAAACACCGTGATACCACGATGATTCGCTTGAGTTAATGCCTCAACTAATTGGTGCGAATGACTTGTGACGATGAAGAGCGTGTATTTAATATGGCTCGAATGAATCGAATTGACGACTAATGATTGCACGTACAGTAAAATCAGAGTATATAACGCTGGTTGAATGTCATTTAAAATTGCTGCCACACTAATAATAAACACATTGATAAATAGCGCATACTGGCCAAATGGGGCATCTGACTTACTCGAAAGATACATCGTAATGATGTCCATTCCCCCAGTTGAACCACCATATCGTAAACTAATTCCAACTCCAATCCCGATTAAAATTCCACCAAAAACAACATTAACAATTTCATCACCAGATATTGAAAATGGCGGAATAATTGCAAATAAAACACTCGTTATCCCAACTGATAAAATTGATAAAATTGTAAAGCGACGATTTACTTTGAACCAGCCAAACAATAGTAATGGAATATTTAATGCTAATAAAACAACTCCTAAATCAAGTTGCAATTCAAAATATCGACCACTTATGAGGACAATTAACTGACTAATACCTGATAAACCACCACTATATAATGCTGCTGGTTGGACAAATAATTTAAACCCAATGACATAAATAATTGAGCCAAGTACTACTGCTAATACTTGATGTAATCGTCTTTGACGATCAAAATAATTTAATACAGACATTTTTGAATTCCCGCTCTCATTAGAAAATTGCTTTTTTGCTATTTTAGCATATTCATCCCTGAACAACTAGTGGTTATTTCTTACTGTGTTCCCTCTATTTGTTTGGCACTTGCACGTTTTTTTATTGCTTCAGTACGGATTGCACGCCAACGTGTCAAACGCATAAATTTTAGACTGTGGATAATGATAATTAAGCCTGGTAAAGCAAAGACCATCCCGAAGAATCCAAACAATGTACTCCCTACGTATAACGCAAGTAAAATCAATAAGTCATTGACCTTAATGGCACGACCATATACTTTTGGTTGAATGATATTTGATTCGAACTGTACATAAATCAATAGCACGACGATAACTTTCACGAATAGTGATACCGAGATTGGCAGTGTGACGATGACAACAAAAATCAAACCAATTGCCGTTCCGAAGATTGGGATAACTTGCAGTAAATTGATCACGATTGCTAAAGGAATCGCATTCGGAACATCAAAAATACTCATAATAATCGCAAATGATGTTGCACCAATTAGAATAATCGTTCCTAATGCACCGATATAACTACGTAATGATTTTCCTAAACCTCGTAAATACTCACGTGCGCGTTTGCGCGTTTTGATTGGAAAAACGCGAATCATTGAATCAATTAAATTCGGATAATCAATCAACATATACATGCTGACAATAATTGTTAAAATCGTTGTGAGTAATACATTGACTGTTGAAGAAATATAATTTACTCCAGAAGACAGAATCCACGTTTGTAACGTATCTAGTAATTGATTGTAGTTATTTACTAACCAATTCGTGATTTCGTAGACAATATCAATTTTAAGCTCCGTTGAAACCCATGTCACAAATTGTGTTCCTGAATCACCTAACGCAATTAATTGCCGTGCGATTAGTGGCGCAATATTGAAAAATGCAAAGAAAATGACACTTGTCACTAAAATGACGACAATAAACGCTGCGACTGCGCGTAATCGGCCTTTAAAAACTTTTTCTTGTAATATTGTCACAAGTGGATTAAACAAGAACGCAATTACAAACCCACCAATAAATGGTGTTAAAACTTCTTGAATTGATTGAAATACATTGCGGAATTCACCAACTCCATAAAAAACAACTAACACGGCAATCAAAATAATTAAACCATTAATTACTCGCCAGTTTGGCTGATTTTTCAAATATTTTTTGACCATTGTATTCATATAAATTCCTCTTATTTATCGATTATTTAAAATGTAAACTTCGTTGCGCTTGGAAGAAATAGAGTTCTCCACGTATTGGTTTTTGTAAATGCGCAAAAAGTTGGTTTGCTGCAAATAAATAGGTTTCCATTTGAATATGATATCGTTGTCGTAGTTGCACTTGCATCTCGTCGTCAAAGCTTCCAACAAAGTCAGTTTTATAATCAACGATCACAATTTCAGCTTCAAGATGATACACCGCATCAAAAATCCCACGCATCAATACTGATTCTGTCGCTTGTGACCAATCAGCGTAAATTGTTTCTGCTGGTCGCAGTAAACTAAATGGTAACTCTCTTTGGACTAATTGAGCATTTTGGAAATCTTGACCTAACTGGGTCGCTAAAAATTGTTCAATCCATTTACTCGTAATCACTTGCCGTTGCGCTTGTGAAAAAGCTTGTTCGGCTAAATAAGCCGTAATTGCTTGTTTCGTTGGTTCAATTGTTTGCGGTAAGTTCTCCATTGCCTGGTGGTATGCATTCCCGCGAGCTAATGCTTGTGTTTGTTTGTCATTTTTTTGAACTTGCATAAAGCTCGGTAGTGTGACTCCTGCTTGTGTTTGCAGTGCTCGTTCAACTTGCTGTGGTACTTCATACGTCGGTAATTCGACTTGCTCTTTCGCAAATCGTTTCAAATCACTAATTGATACTTGTGCATAATGCTCTGTCGCTGCTTGATGTGGATACGTAAATCCTAAAGCTTGTTCAACTTGCGGAACGACAACTGAATCAAGGCACTGAGCATTTTGCAACGCAATCGCGAAGTGTTCAAGTGACTCATCAATTACTTCTTCCTGAACAAAACTTTCCGTAAAATAATTCACTTGGAGTTTCAAGGGTGCTTGCGTCACTGCCAGTGGTGCGACTGGTAATTGACTTTGAAATTGACTCATTGCTTGATGACGAATCAAACTTTGCATCAACCAACTAAAATACGAATTCGCTTCGTGGCGAATTGCTACGGATAAAGTATCCGTTGTTTCGGCAAGTGCACGACTATATTTTTTTTGAATTGCTTCGATATCTGTCGCCACCTGTGAAACTAAAATGAGTTTTTCTTTTGCACGGGTTAATGCGACATATAAAATACGCAGTTCTTCGGCTCGTTGTGCTCGCTGAATTTGGTCACCAATGAAACTTTGCACAATCGATCGGACAGTGTAATTTTTTGCTGTATCCACAAAAGTTAAGCTTGCGCCAAACTTCTTATCTAAAACTAGTGTTTTCTGACTATCTCGTCGATTAAACTCTTTTTGCACTTCCGCAACGATGACAACAGGAAATTCTAACCCTTTTGATTTGTGAATTGTCATTAATTGAACAACATTTTCTTGTTCAGCAATTGAACGTGAATTCGTAAAATCTTGATTTTGCTTTTGCATTGCTGTAATAAAGCGATTAAATTTAAATAAACTTCGGAACCCAATTGCTTCATATGTCCTCGCTTTATCGATGAATGCATCAATATTTGCTTGACGATGAATCCCATTAGCTAAACCACCGACAAAATCGTAATAACCTGTTTCTAGTAAGATTTTTTCAATCCATTCAGCCAGTGGTTTTTGTTTCACAGCTTGTCGCCAGCGACTTTCATATTCCCGGGCAATACTCAATTTGGCTGCTAGTTGCTTCTCTTCGTGTTGTTCATCAAAAGATTGGACACTTTCGCAAAGGTATTGCTTTGGTTGCTTTAAGCGAATTGTCAGCAAGTCGTTTTCATCACAACCAATTATTGGACTACGTAACCAACTCGCATATTCAATATCATCAAAAGGATTATCAATTACGCGTAAAATTGCCAATAAACTCCGAATTTCACTCGCATCGAAATAACCGCCGCGTTCCTGTGCCACATACGGGATTTGGGCTTCTTTAAGCAACTCACTAACACGCTCAAATAAAACTGATCGTGTTCGGAAAAGAATCGCAATATCAGCATAACGAATTAGCCGAGGATTTTCTTTGCCTTGAACGACAAATTCAGTTTCAATCATTCGCTGAATGCGTTGCACGAGATAATTTGCTTGATTCTCAACCTTTTCCACACCTGCCGGTAAAGTTAAGACATCAAATTCGACATCCATCTTTGAGCGTTCCGGATAGTCGGCACCTAAATAGAGCTTTGCCTGTTCGTCATAGTCAATTTCACCAATCGTCTCATCCATCAATTGCTCAAAAGTATAGTTGATAAAATCAAGCACTTGTGCGCGACTGCGGAAGTTTTTATTGAGATCAATACGCAAACCTGTTTCGCTTGTTTGTGTGTATGCTTGATATTTTGCTTGGAATAAACTTGGATCAGCTGAACGGAAACGATAAATCGATTGCTTCACATCACCGACCATAAAGATATTATTCCCTTTGCTACACAGTTGAACAATCGTTTCTTGAACTTCATTCGTATCTTGATACTCATCAACAAGTAATTCATGAACATTTTGCTGGTACTGTTGGGCAATTTCCGGTTCGTTTTGTAATAAATCTAATGTTTTTCGTTCTAAGTCACTAAAATCAACAATATTCCGTTGTTGTTTTAATTTAGCAAAATTCACTTCATAAGCTTGGGTCAATGAAAATAACTGTCCTAATTGTCCTCTAATTTGTGGAAATTGTTCATTAATTCTTGTTTGTGAAATTTGATAACGTTCGGTATGTCCTTCTAATTCGCCTTTCACTCGATCAATAATCTGCTTTGTTTCTGGCGCTGCTTTCGCTGGCCACCGTGGAACATCAACTTTGTTTAAAGCTACGCGATATGTTTCCCAAATACCAGCTGCTAACATATTACGTTGTTCCTGAACATGTTGTCGATATATTTCGACAATTTCGCTAACTTTAACAGCATTTTTTTCACTACTATCGATTAAAGTTGCGGCGATTGCTAGCTCTTTCTCCCACGTCAAAAGTTGTTCAGCAATTTCTGTGGCTAACACTTGACCAATTGTCGTTTCCAAAAAATTGTCGTTTGCATCGTAGTTTTTTAAAACCGCTTCTTGCCACGCTGTTTGATCAACTAGTGATTGTTTAAAATTTGCTAGTTGATAGAGTAACGTTTGGACATCATCATCGCCACGATCCGAACTATAAGCTTCAATAAACCTTAAAAATTGTGGTTCAGCAGTTTCATAAAATTGCTCTAACATTGTTTCCATTGCTTGGGTTTTTAACAACGCTAATTCAAATTCATCACCAATCCGGAATTGCGGATCGATATCAATTGCATAATAATAGTTACGGAGTAATTGAATACAAAAGGCATGAAAAGTTGAGATTTGGGCTTGATTGAGTCGTTGTAATTGTTGCTTGAGGTAACGTGCTTGCTCTCCTTCACTCGCTTCACTTACTTGTTCTAATCGCTTGCGAATTCGTAAGCGCATTTCTTGCGCTGCCGCATTGGTAAAGGTTAAGACAACAAGTTCATCAACGTGACAATGTCGTTGTAAAATTTTTTGAATAATTCGTTCAACAAGTACTGCTGTTTTCCCACTTCCTGCGGCGGCGGCAACTAAAATGTTTTGGTCTTGGTGATCAATTGCTTGTTGTTGTGCACTTGTAAATTTCATGATAACTCCTCCTCTGCTTGTGGGCACAACACATCACTACGATGGTCTTTACTTGCATAACACCCTGGATTTTCTGGCAATTGTTGATCAAATTGACAAAGCGAACGATATGGACAATAACTACATGGGAGTTTATCAATCCCTTTTGGCTCAATTGCAATTTCACCGGCAACAATTTTTTCCGCACTCGTAATAAGTTTGTGATTTGTGAATTGTGTTAACTGCGTTAATTCTTGTTCAGATAAAACCATACTCGATTTCGATAAGCCTGCTTTAACTTTTTTGATTCCTTTGATAAACTCAGTTTTTCCCGATAAAAAAGTATCATCCATTTTACTAATAATATGCTCATCGGCTAAGGCATACCCGAGCAACTGTTGGTGTGGTTCACCAGTCTGGGTTGCGATATCGCTCACTTCGATACTTTCTTTTTTATTTTGAATCGTGAAATAAAACATCCCTGCTGCATGCGCATCCGGTAAAATGTCTTTTGTCGCTACATCTAAATACATCGGCATTTGTAATGATAAGCCATGATAAATTTCGTCGAAATTGATACTTTTATCCGTTGATTTATAATCAATAATCCGTACATATGTACCCTGCTCTGTTTCGAGTGTATCAATTCGATCAATTTTTCCACGTAAACTTAATTGATAGTCTGGTGCGATTTGGTATGAGCGCGCTGCATAATGACTTTGCTTTTGACCAAAGCTCACTTCAGCAAAGCGTAAATCAAATTGCGAGTGCTGATCAATTTTCACTAAACGTTGAATGCTCACGATAATATTATTCGTCAATTTTTTTAGCAAATACTGACTGCGCGCATTTTCATAAAATGCATGATAACGTAAATATGGTTCAATTGTTTGAATTGCTACGTAGATTAACGTTTGAATATCTTTTTCACTTAAATCAGCGAATCGACGATTCGTTTCAAACAGTTGTTGTGAAATTGCTTCAAGACAATGGTGATACAGATTTCCAATTTGTAAGAAACCAACTTCGTACTCACTCGGTTGCTGTAAGTGCAACATGTACTGAGCATAAAATCGATACGGACAACGGTTATAGGTTTCAATTCGGGTTGCTGTTCCACTAATTTTCTTATGGAAACACTGATCAATTAACTCGATTCGCACTCGACTTGCTCTATTCTGATAGTTCAACGAACGTTGAATAAAGTGGGCTTGTTCATGATTTTGAATTAACCAATTATATGTTGCTTGCCACTGTGGTGCCAGTGAATCGCCTTGAAGTGCTTGTTGTAAATGATAATGTAAGTACCGATAACTCGCCCTTGGATTCAGTACAAATGGTTCTAGCACTTCACCAAGCGCTTGTGGGTACAACTTTGGTGTCAGTTGGAATTGTTGGCACAACTGCTGTAAAATTCGCGCAGGATACATCTCACTTTCCCCATTTTCACCATCAGCCAGCACGTAACTAAATGTCACACTTTCCGAAGCACTTGTTGCTAACATGTAGAAACTCAGTTGTTGTGAAGCGACTGAGTCATTGACATCCGGTGCTAATTGAATATTTGCTGCGGCAAATTGCTCGCGATCACTTTGACTTAATACTCCTGTTTGTCCTGGTAAAAAGGGCACAAACCCTTCATTTACACCAAGAACACATGCGTGTTTCACACCCATTCCAGTTGTATTTTTTGCCATTTGGAATCGTGCTCGTTCAAAATCACCAATTAACACATGGTCTAACGCCGGTGGTGCAACTTGAAACTTCAATTGTTCAAAACCACTTTCTAAAATTGTCACAAACTGGGCTAAATCACTGACTTCATCACCCGCAATTGCGACCAACTCTTCAAATACTTGTAATAATTGTTGCCAAACTTGCTGATTTTGTTTCGCCCGCAAAGGCTCACCCGCTTGTTCAGCTTCAATAATTTGTTGCTCTAACTGTGTTGGTACATCCAAAGCGAGTAAAAATTCGAAAACGGCTTCACAATATTGTTGAATTGTTTTTGCTACTTGTAAGCTCTGTTCAAATTTTTGTAGTGGTTGCACAATCGCTTGTCGAAACTGTGCGAACTTCTGTGTTTTCGTTTCTTCTTCCAACGTTAATGGTTTTTGTAATTGCTCAATCGAGTCAGTTATTCGATATTCCCAAACTTCATTGGCCTGCCACTGCTTTTTACCGAATTTCCCCCGCTTTAAACAATACCGTTCAAATAAGGCTAATTCATGTTCAAGTGTAGCTGCCTCACTTTCAAATTGAAAGAAGCCAGTTTTCACACTTCGAAACAGCTCATCATATTGCCAATTATTTTTGACAACTGTTAAACTTCCAATAATTAATTCAAGTATTGGATGGAAATACATTGGCATTTTCTCATCGATAAAAAAAGCAAGATCATAAATTGGAAAAATTCGTTGAATCAACATTGTATACGCATCTTTTTGAGCCATATACACGGCAATTTCATGATACTTGGCACCACCGATGACTAACTGACGAATGTGTTGGGCCAACGCTTCAACTTCTCTCAAGCGATTCATTGCTCCTAACACTTGAATTGCCCCCTCTTGCCCTTGTGGACAATTTGTACTCGCAACGGCTTTGTGATCGGCTAACCACTTCTCAAGTTGAATCAAGTCCGTTTTTTGACTCCGCAACCATTGCTGAGGATTCAACCACACTTCACTCACATCTTCATCATCAAAAATTTGATTCGTGAATTGACGGAATTGCCAATATGTTTTACCACTAATCGCAAATGTTTGACTTTCTTCATACGCTTGAATCGTTGAATATGGTCGATCAACAGTTAACACGAGCGTTGTTTGTTTGACGACTTGAGCTAAAACCTGTAAAAACTGCTGCTCTTGTTTATTGAAACTATGGAAACCATCAATCACTATTGTCGCTTGGGCTAAACCAACTTGTTGAACCAATTGTTGGTTAGTCAGTAGTTCCGTGGCAAATTGTAATTGTTGCGCCTGACTCCACACACCTTGTTTTGCAATTTGCTCATCAACACCAGCCTGAATTAGTGCTAAATCAGCCATTTTTTGTTGAAATGCTTCGTCA
>JBOFSL010000068.1:0-3256 GCA_051651525.1 Culicoidibacterales bacterium
AGGTTTGGCCTGGTTTATGCCGACCAGATCGTCCTGACACTTGCATCAACAGTTGGAATGTTCGCTCTCCGGCGCGGAAATCCGGCAAATTAAGTGACTGCTCAGCAGCGACGACACCAACGACGGTTAAATGTTCAAAATCCAACCCTTTCGCGACCATTTGGGTCCCAATTAAAATATCGGCTTCACGTCGCGCAAAGGCATCAATTATTTGTTCATGACCACCCTTTTTACTCGTCGTATCACGGTCCATCCGTAATGTGCGGGCATTGGGAAAACGTTTATGAACATATTCTTCCAATTTTTGAATTCCACTCCCAAATGCGCGAATATACTCACTGCGGCAGTTTGGACATTCATGCGGATGTGGCAGTTCAAAGTCACAATAATGGCAATGTAATTGATGTTGAAACTTGTGATACGTCATCGAAATATCACAATTCGGACACATGACTGTATAGCCACATTCACGACATTTGACAAATTGCGCATACCCGCGGCGATTGAATAATAATAATACTTGCTCGTTTTTCGCTAAAGCTGCTTCAATCGCTGCTTCTAACACTTTCGATAACATAGTTAAATTTCCTTGGCGGAATTCTTCACGTAAATCAACAATTTCAATCGGTGTTAACTGTTTCTCAACCGCTTTTTCCGTCAATTCGATTAAATCATAGCGTGCTTTTTGCGCTCTGGCATAGCTTTCTAAGGATGGTGTCGCACTAGCGAGGACAACTTTCGCTTGATTTTGTTGGGCACGATAGATGGCAACGTCACGAGCATGATACATCGGCTGATTTTGTTGTTTATAGCTTGAGTCGTGTTCTTCATCTAAAACGACTAACCCTAAATTTTTGACTGGTGCAAAAACCGCTGATCGGGTTCCAATCACAATCGGGATATTGGTTTGTTCGATTAATCGCCACTGATCAAAGCGTTCACCTTCAGATAAATGACTGTGTAATACTGCCACATCCGTATGAAAGCGTGCTTTAAAACGTTGGACAATTTGCGGTGTTAAAGCAATTTCGGGCACGAGTACGAGCGTACTTTTATTTTGCGTGAGCATCGTATCAATCAAAGCCATGAAAACTTCGGTTTTCCCACTTCCCGTAATTCCATGTAATAAAGATACCGTCGTCTCACTGGCTAAAATCGTAGCAACTGCTTGCGCTTGTTGTTCATTGAGTGGGTGTTTGATGAAGGGAAGCACTTCGTATTGCTCATAAGGATTTCGCCATTTTGTCTGTTCTTCAATCGTAAAGGCCCCTTTTTGGATGAGCGCTTGAATTGCACTATTGCCAAAGAGTTGATTTAATTCCGTCACACCAACCGGCAAAGATTGACTTGAAACATATTCATACGCTTCAAGTTGTTTTTTCGCCCCTTTTCCTAACACAACTTCATGAACTTGGCTCACAACGCGCATTTTCAATTCTTTGACCACTTGTTTTTTACCTAATTTTTTGGCATTTGGCAACATTGTTTGTAACGCTTGATAAAAGTATGATCCCGTTGTCTGCGCGAGCCAGAAAGCTAAAGCAATTTGTTCAGCATTTAAAACGGGCTGTTCGTCTAATACTTTTTCTAAAAGTCGCACTTTTTTCGGATCCCACGGTGTTGTCTCACTCATACCAATCACAATGCCTTGCCGACGTTGTGGCCCAACGCGAATTGCAACCCGATAGCCGATTAAGTTTTCACTACCATCATAGCGGTAATCATACGTTTGAGCTTTTTCCTGAATCGGTAAATCAACAATGACTTGCACGTACATAGTTTCACCTCATTTTTTATTTTTAGTATAGCATTTTTTAAGTAAATAAAAAAGTAGACCGATTGGTCTACTTTTAAAAATTATGCATTGTTTGAATTTGTATATTCAACAGTTTCTTCGAATAATTCTTCTAATGCTTTTCCGATTTGGTTCGGCGCTTTTGATTTGTATAATGTTAATCGCTCAGGGCGCTCTTGGAGTTGACGTGCGCGCGTAGCGGCAACAACACATAATTCAAATTTTGATCCAACTTCGTCTAATAATACATCAATTGATGGGTATAACATAAGTATCCACGCCTTTCTTCTTAAAAATTAATTGGGTCTGACAATAAGTCCTCACGAATATTGGCCGCGACACGCTCAACACTTAAGTGCTCGGCTTCAATAATCGCTAAAATTCGCTCAACAGCAGCATTGACTTCATCATTTGTCACAACATAGTCATACTCACTCATGAGCATCATTTCTTTTACTGCCGTTTGAAGTCGTTTTAACACGACATCCGGTGCTTCTGTTCCGCGTCCGTTTAAACGTGATTGTAATTCATTCAAACTCGGTGGTGCGATAAAGATAAAGACGGCATCAGCCATCGCTTTTTTCACTTGGAATGCACCTTGAACTTCAATTTCAAGCACAACATCTTTTCCGGCTTCTAATTGTTTTTCAACATAAGATTTCGGTGTTCCGTAGTAATTTCCACAAAACTCAGCTGACTCGATAAAACCCTCTTGCTGAATCATTGCTTCAAATTGCTCACGATCAGTGAAAAAATAATCAACACCGTCAATTTCACCTTCACGTGGTGCTCGTGTCGTCATTGAAACTGAATATGCTAAATTCACACCTTCACGTTCAAATAAACCTGCCCGTACTGTGCCTTTTCCAACACCAGATGGTCCAGAAACGACAAATAAAATCCCTCTTCGCTTCATACTCTACTTCCTTTGACTCGTCATTTTTAAGAACTTATATTTAATAATACGGTTTTTACTCCTAAAAGACAAGCTGCTTAATCATTCTTTAACACCTTCTCGGTAAAAAACACGAGAATCGCATCGAATTCCCGATTTTTCTGCTCAATTCCGAAAAATGCTCCTGATTTTTCGAAAGAAAACTGCTATAATGAAAAGCAAATGAATGAATAGAAAGGAGTTGCTTGTATGGCACTCGATGGAATTTTTTTAGAAAAACTTATTGCCGAACTTCAGCCCCTTGTTGTTGGCGGCAAAATTAGTAAAATTCACCAACCATCACAGTCAGAAATTTTACTGACTATCCGTAGCCAACGTAAAAACCAGAAATTATTATTCTCAACCCATCCAAATTTCGCACGTTGCAACTTAACTGAACAAACGTTTTATCAACCTGACGAACCGCCAATGTTTTGTATGTTGCTCCGCCGTTACCTTGAAGGTGGGGTCATTACTGCGTTTGAACAACTTGGTCTCGATCGTGTCTTGCGAATTACGATTCGCCA
>JBOFSL010000069.1:0-2094 GCA_051651525.1 Culicoidibacterales bacterium
CAATCTTGAACTTATCTTCGCAGATATGGATAGCGTTCAAAAACGTATGAAAAAACAAGCAAAACAATATCAAATGAAAGATAAAGAAGCAATTATTGAATATCCAGCACTAGAACGTCTATTAGCAGCATTCGAAGCTGGTTTGGCTGCGCGTACAGTTGAATTGAATGAGCCAGAAATGAAAATCATTAAAAACCTAAGCTTATTAACAATCAAACCAATCTTATACGTTGCTAATGTTTCAGAAAATGACATTGCCAGTGGTGAGGATAACGACTATGTTAAAAAAGTTCGTGAATTTGCTGAAACAGAAAATGCAGAAGTTATTGTTGTATGTGCACAAATTGAAGCAGAATTAAGCGAATTAGCTGATGATGAACGTGATGAGTTTTTAGCGGATATGGGTATTGATGAAAGTGGAATTGATAAACTGACACATGCGGCGTATCATTTACTAGGTTTAGGTACTTACTTTACAGCAGGTGTACAAGAAGTGCGTGCGTGGACATTCCGTCGTGGTATGAAAGCACCGGAATGTGCTGGAATTATTCATTCTGATTTCGAACGTGGATTTATACGTGCAGAAGTTGTTGGCTATGCAGATTTAGTTGAATGCAATGGTGAAAAAGGTGCCCGCGAAGCTGGGAAATACCGCCTTGAAGGGAAAGAATATATTATGAAAGATGGCGATGTAGTTTTATTCCGCTTCAACGTCTAATTAAAATAATGGCTATTTGTTAGAAACAGACATTTCTTTTTTCACTTTTAATTTAATTTTGAAAGTACAACGTTTACTTTCAAAATGAGCTATGTTACAATTGTTCGGTGAGTAATATGATATTACTCCTTCTTGCTCTGTAAAAAGTGCAGGGCCGTAAGACCATAAGGAGGTGCAAGACTATGAACAAATACGAAATCATGTATGTCGTTCGTCCAAATATGGAAGAAGAGGCATTCAAAGCAATCGTTGAACACTATAATACAGTGTTAACAGAGAACGGAGCGGAAGTTGTTAAAACTGACGTTTGGGGATTACGCGAATTAGCATATGAAATCCAAAAGTTCAACAAAGGATTCTATGTTTTATTAGACGTAAATGCTGGTGTTGAAGCTATTGACGAATTAAATCGTTTAATGTTAATCAGCGAAGATGTTATTCGTCACGGAGTTTTCCGCGCTGAAGCTTAATTAAAATCTTGAAAACAGGTGATCAGTTATGATTAATCGTGCGACACTTGTTGGCCGTATCACAAAAGATCCTGAACTACGTTATACAAGTAATAACATTGCTTCAGTATCATTTACGATTGCAGTCAACCGTACTTTTACGAATCAAGCAGGAGAACGCGAAGCAGACTTCGTTCCTTGTATTGCTTGGAGAAAACAAGCAGAAAATTTAGCAAACTTTGTTCGCAAAGGAGCGCTTATCGGTATCGATGGACGTTTACAAACGCGAAGTTACGATGCAAAAGACGGATCAAAACGTTTTGTCATGGAAGTCGTCGCGGATAGCGTTCAATTTCTTGAATCGCGTGGAAGTCGTCAAGATACAAATGCTGGCCAATATGGACAGCAACAACAGCAGCCAATGATGAATCAGGGGATGAATAACATGGGACTGCAACAGCAACAACCATTTGTTCAACAACAGCAACAACCAATGCAACAACCTGTTCAACAGCCGGCTTTTGAATCACATCAAGAGTTTAACTTTAATCAGCCACAGCCGATTATTGATATCTCTGATGATGATTTACCATTCTAAAATTAATGGAGGAATACAACATGGGAGTTCGTCGTCATAAACGTCGCCGTAAAGTATGTTACTTTACAGTGAACAACGTGAAAACAATCGATTACAAAGATACTGACTTATTAAAAAAATTCGTATCTGACCGCGGTAAAATTTTACCACGTCGTGTAACTGGTACTTCAGCTAAGTACCAACGCCAATTAACAGTAGCTATCAAACGCTCACGTCAAATGGCATTATTACCATACGTAGTTGAGTAATAAAGTAAAAGCAGCATCATGAGATGCTGCTTTTTTGTATGGATGTAAGGCTTTTAAAAAACTTTTTGATTTTTTTCAAAA
>JBOFSL010000070.1:0-17374 GCA_051651525.1 Culicoidibacterales bacterium
TTCGCCCGACTGGTATAAATCAACAATCATCTTTTTAAATTCTAAATCATATGTAGCCATTTTGATTCCTCCGGTTTTTTGGTATTTAAATTATACCATACTGTCTTTTGCCTTTGGTCCAATTTATATTCTACATCCAGACGCTTCTAAGCCAGTCACGTGAACTTCGGCAAGTTTTACCATTTTTTGTTGCATCCCACGTTCAAAAGTAAGTTTAAAGTTACTGTGCATCCAGAAGGTTAGCGTGTGATCAAGCGCTAATTCAAGGGTACTTTGATCAGCAAAAGTAATTGTTATCATATTGTCACTATCCTTTATCATTGATTATAGCAAATTCAAAGTTGCTTGTCACAATCAATTTTCAAACGTAAGGCGAGAGAATATGCTATACTAAAAGCAAGAAACGTCATGGGGCGTTTGCTTATGAGGAAAGGTGGTTTTATTTCTATGCACTATACGAAAATGACAGTGAATCGGGCAACGGTTCATTTAATTCAAACAACAAAATTTAAAACAGTCGCAATGCAGTTGCGATTTAAAAACAAACTTGACCAAGCAACGGTTGCACAACGAGGGTTACTTCCGTTTGTTTTACGCTCAGGTTCAGAACATTATCCAACTTCAGCAGCGATTCAACAACAATTAGAATATTTATATGGAGCGAACTTTCATGTCGGTGTTGAAAAAAAGGGAAATGTCCACACCCAATACTTTAACCTATCGTGCATCAATGATAAGTTTTTGCCAGATAATCAAACGGTATTAACTGATTTATTTGCGTTCTTAAGTGAAATTTTGTATGCACCAAAGCAAGTAGGCGGAGCATTTGAAACGAAAACGATTGAACAAGAAAAACGGTTATTGATTGATAAAATTCGGGGAATTTATGATGATAAACTCCAATATTCGTTGATGCGCTTAGTCGAAGTTATGGGTGAAGGTGAACCATTTTCAATTCGTGCCTATGGGACAATTGAAGAAGTTGCTGCAATTACACCAGAGCAGTTAATGCAAGCCTACCAATCAATGACTCAAGATGATGAGTTTGAATTGTACATTGTTGGTGATATAACACCAGAGCAAGTGACACAACTCGTTGAAACATACTTGCGTCGAACAACTGGCATACATTTTGATTCACGCGTGAGAAGCACGAAAGTGATTAACGATGTGAAACGTGTGATTGAAACACAGGAAGTAACACAAGCTAAATTAATTTTAGGATATCGGACACAAACGTATTTTGGTGATGCTGATTTCTTCGCCTTACGTGTGATGAATGGAATTTTAGGTGGATACAGTCACTCAAAATTATTTGTGAATGTTCGTGAAAAAGCGAGTCTTTGCTATTTTGCAGCAAGTCGAATTGATGGGAATGCAGGAATTATGTACTTGTATTCAGGCTTGGATCATCAAAAAGTTGAGCAAGCAGAAAAATTAATCATTGAACAAATTACGGCAGTCCAAGTCGGTGATTTTAGTGAGCAAGACTTTATGATGACCAAATTAGCGATGAAAAATGATATGTTAGAAATTCTTGATTCAGCGACAGGAATGATGAGTTTTTACGCGAGTATCAATGAAATGGGTGTTGACTGGAATGTTGATCAGTGGTTAGCTGCAATTGACGCGGTCACAATCGAACAAGTGATTACCGTAGCCAATCGTCTACAAGCTGATACGACATTTGTATTAACAACGAATCAGGAAGGAGTTTAAGACTAATGGAAAAACGTTATTATGAAACTTTAAAAGAGACAGTCTATTACGAAAAATTAGCGAATGGACTCCAAGTTTATTTACTCCCAAAGGCTGAGTACAATAAAACGTTTGCGACTTTTTCAACCCACTATGGGTCAGTTGATAATCGTTTTATCCCACTCGGTGGTAAGGAAATGATTACAGTACCAGATGGTGTTGCACATTTTTTAGAACATAAAATGTTTGAATCACCAGCGGGTGATGTATTCCAAGATTTTGCGAAATATGGGGCGAGTGCAAATGCATTTACGTCACATGATGTGACAACTTACCTATTTTCATGCACAAATGAACTGATTAATAATTTAGGATTATTAATTGATTTTGTTCAAGAACCGTATTTCACACCAGAAAATGTGGAAAAAGAAAAAGGGATCATTGGCCAAGAAATTAACATGTACGAAGATAATGCGGATTGGCGTATTTACCAACAAACGTTGGCGCAATTATACCCAGAACATCCAGTAGGGATTGATATTGCCGGAACAATTGAAACAATTAGTCATATCAGCGATGAAACGCTGTATACGTGTTACAATACGTTCTATCACCCAAATAATATGTTGTTATTTGTCATTGGTAATTTTGAAGTTAATGCTGTAATGACATTTATCCATGAAAATCAAGCAAATAAAACGTTTGCTGATCCGCGGGCGATTGTTCGTCAGGAAGTTCGTGATACGACAAAACCAGCAGGAAAAAAATTATCACTGACAATGGATGTGAGTATGCCGAAAATTATGATTGGGATCAAAAATCAAGATGTGTTTGAAATTGCCCCTCAACAACAGTTGAAAAATGAACTCGCATATGACTTTATGTTAGATTTATTGTTTGGTTCAAGTTCAAAAAATTATGATCAACTGCTTGAGCGTGGCGTTATTAACGATAGTTTCGGCTATTCGCAAACGAATGACCCAGGTGTTGGTTATACGTTGATGAGTACGGATACAGAAGATCCTGATGCATTTATCGCAGCCATTCAACAAATCATTGCCGAATTTGATCCTTCAGCAATTGATGAAGCCATTGTTGAACGCTTTAAACGCAAAAATATGGGACAATTTATTCGTTCATTGAATTCAGTTGAATTTATTGCGAACCAGTTTACGCGTTATGCATTTAATGGAATGAATATTTTCGAAGTGCTTGAAATTATGAATGGCATCACGAAAGCTGACTTAGAGGCAGCGTTTGTCCAATTTGCTGATCAAGATAATTGGGCGTACACAGAAATTAAAAGCAAATAATTGAATAATCATAAAACAGGCGAATCCTTTTGAAGGAAACGCTTATTTTTTTCAAAAAAAGAATAAATAAAAAAGCGCTTTCAATAGTATTTTCTGCCATTATTGATATAATGAAAAGACATTGTTATTAAAGGGGTGCAAATGAAATGTGGGATGAAGTTGAAGAAATAGAAATCGAAGAGCAGTTTACAAAAAAAGCGTGGTATATACGTACCGCAATCTGGGGAGCGGCGGTGATTGTTCCAGCTGCCTTAATAGTTAATATGACGGCACCAACAATTAAGACACTGGCAGCAGAACGTGTATATGCTCAAACTGTCGATGCTCATGAATTTGTCCATGAATTTGCGGCAATTACAAAACATGTCTTACCACAAGGTACAGTCAAGCTCATTATGTATTTAGATTTACCAAATACTTGGACGATGAGCCAAGTGAAAATTAATGGGGTTAAATATAATTTAGTAGCAGGTCATGATAGCTATTTAATTGAGCTGACGGCACCAACCCAACTAGGTCATTGGGATGTAACCCTTGAAACGATTCTTGTCTTTGATGGGGCGATTTTCCATGATGTGCCAATTAATCAAGTGACCGTGATTGATGTTGAGACCCATATTCCTCATTTTGAAGAAGTTCATCCAGAAAAACCAAAAGTCCAACAAGAAACTGGTGATACATTTGATGCACAAGTAGATGGAGATAGTCAAATTGCTCAAAAAGCAAAAGCGGATTATAAATTTAAAGTGAGTGAAGGCGAGAAGATAAAAGCTGTTGAAAAATATGCCTTAACGGATGAAAAAAACTTGTTAAAAAAAGTAATGCGGCTATCTAAAGTGAAAGCTGAGTTATTACCAGAGCATGGAAAAGTTGTCGCAGTCTTTATCCAAGAAACACTTTATCCAGCAACTTTAGAGAATGATGGCAAACTCAAAGTGTACGGATTACCTGCTAGTAAACAAACGTTTGAAATTCAATATTTTGTATACGAAGATGGATACTTAGCACCGACAAAGCAAGTCACAATTTAAACAGCGTAGTCTATAATTTTGAGATAAGAGATTCACGAAACAATAAAAACATGGTATACTAATGAATATTATTTAAGTAATGAGGTAGTTTGACTATGGAACGTTCAACTTGGTTAACCATTTTGATAATTGTTTTGATTGTGAGTGTCGCACTTGTTGGGCTCCAAGTAATTTTAAATGCATTTTCGTTTATTTTTCAATATGCTGGAGTAATTGCGCTACTATGTATTTTAGCACTCGTCGTGATTTGGAATTGGCGAAAATAAAAAGACTCGAAATGAGTCTTTTTTTGTTGTCTTTGACAAAAAACGAACGAGAGATAAAGTATAATTTACAAGTGAAATCAAACAAATTGATATGAGTGAAATCTTTAGTTGCGATGCCAAATATGGTATAATGACAGAAAAGTTAAAAAAGGAGAAAACAAATGAAACAATATTTAGAATTATGTGAGCATGTCTTGAAAAATGGTCAACAAAAAGGTGATCGCACAGGGACGGGGACAATTAGTTTGTTCGGGACACAGTCACGTTATGATTTAACACAAGGTTTTCCAGTTGTTACAACGAAAAAAGTGCATTGGAAATCAGTTGTTCATGAGTTGCTCTGGTTTATTAAAGGGGATACAAATGTTGCGTATTTACAAGAAAATGGTGTGCGAATTTGGAATGAATGGGCTGACGAACAGGGAGAATTAGGTCCGGTTTATGGTGCACAATGGCGATGTTGGCAAGATTCAGAAGGCAAAACCCATGATCAATTAGCACAATTAGTTACTGATTTAAAAAACAACCCAATGTCGCGGCGCTTAATTTTAAGTGCATGGAATGTTGGTGAAATTGATAAAATGGCCTTGCCACCATGTCATGCTTTTGTTCAATTTTATGTGAGTACTGATCGAAAATTATCATGCCAATTGTATCAACGTTCGGCAGATATATTTCTCGGTGTACCATTCAACATTGCATCATATGCGCTTTTGACACATTTATTGGCTCAAGTTTGTGATTTAGAAGTAGGTGAATTCATTCATACTCTTGGGGATGCACATATTTATAATAATCATTTCCCGCAAGTTGAACTCCAATTGACGCGAGCACCAAAAGGATTGCCAAAATTACAGTTAAATCCAGAAATTCGTGATATTGAAGCGTTTACGTTTGATGATATTGAATTAGTTGGTTATGAGTCACACCCACATATCGCTGGAAAGGTGAGTGTATAGTATGCCGGTCGCAATTATTGTTGCCTATGATGAAAACAAAGGCATTGGTTTAGTAGGGAACTTGCCATGGCATTTTCGTGAAGATTTACAATATTTCAAAGCACAGACACTGAATCAAAAAATGCTGATGGGTTATGAAACGTATCAAACATTACCGATTCGACCATTGCCAAATCGGACGACAATTGTCGCAACAAGAAATCATGTAATAGCTGATCAAGGTGTGCTAACAACAGTGGATGTTGAAGCAACATTAGACGTCTATGCTAAAAGTGATGAGTGGCTACTCGTCGCTGGGGGAAGTTGTATTTATGAGTATGCGCTGAAGTATGCCAAAAAATTATTGATTACAAAAATTCCCGGTAAACATGAAGTTGATACGTATTTTCCCGAGTGGGATGAACAAGCATTTACTTGTGTGAAACAAACACAAGGTGAACAGGTTTGCTTTGAAGAGTATGAAAGAAAGAGTGGGAATTAAGCTATGGATTTTTTTGTTTTATTTTTTAGTGTATTAATTGGTTTTTTAATTCTTGTTGTTTTTGGATCATGGATTTGTGCGTATATATTACGAGCGCCATTTTTCTCGCAGAAAACACGAAATATGACAGCGAGAATGGGTTTACGTGTCATAAATAAAGGATTACGGGTAAAGTTAACTGTGACAGGACGTGAACATTTACCAGAAGAAAGTTTCGTTGTGATTGCCAATCATGTGAGCAATATGGATATTATTGCATTGTGTGAAGCGATTCCACGACCAATTGCTTTTGTTGCCAAAGAAGAGCTTGGGAAAGTACCGTTTTTAGGTGCTTGGATGGAAACGATGAAATGTGTATTTATAAAACGTGAGGATGTCCGGGGGTCAATTAAATTAATTAATGAAGTTGCTGCTCAACAAGTCATCGATGGATTGCCAATGGTAATTTTCCCAGAAGGAACAAGAAGTTTAAGTCATGATGTTGCGCCATTTAAAGGTGGAAGCTTTTCATTGGTAGCAAAATCGCAAGCACCAGTTGTGCCAATTACGATTGAAAATACGTATAAGGTTATGTCGAATTTCCCACGCCGGACACAAGTGAATATTACGATTCATCCAGCAATTTATCCAACAGATTATGTTGAGATGAACCGCAATCAATTAGCCGAAAAAGTGTACGAACAAGTCGTGAGTGGATTTAGCCATGACTAATCGAAAAGTTTTACTTGGTGGAATCGGCATTTCAGGTGTGAGTTTGGTGCTTAGTATCGGGTTCATGATTACAGTGGTATCGAAATTTGACATAAATAAACAAGTTGAAATTCCAACTGTTAAACAAGAACCACTCGTTTTTGTTCCGGCAGATGAAGGAAATGATAATGTAGTGAGTGACGATTCAGTCTCAGATAACAGTGCAAACACAATAGAAATTCAACCAGAATCAATCCAAATTGAACTCGGAATGAAAGTGAGTGATTTTGTAAAGGCACAAGGAGAACCTGAAGAAATTCGCGAAGTGAAAGCGGCGTATGTGTATGAATATCCAGATTTGACGTATGTTGTTGATGAACTGCAAGAAACGCTAATTGGTTATTGGATTTATGCTGGACAACAACTACCAAATGCAAAGTTCACAATAGATTGGGCGAGTGGATTCCAACAAAATCAAGAAAATATCAGTTGGGATGGACCATATTATAATGGTGATCGTGGAAGTAAGTATGTTTTACATGGTTATGCGAATATCAATGGCTCAAGCTACACCCTAGAATTTGGTGCTGATGATGAATTTGGCTATGGAAATCAGCTAATTGCAATTTACAAACAATAAAAAACAGCGGTGTTCACGCTGTTTTTTAAACGATTAAATTCCTTTTGCTTTTGCACGAATCATCGCTTCCATTTTAGGATTAATATGGTCGTAGAATAAAATTCCATCTAAGTGATCAATTTCATGTTGTAAAACAACAGACATGAAATCACGGAATCGTAACGTTAATTTATTACCCTCAAGGTCAAAAGCCTCAATTGTGATGCGACTATAACGAGGGGTAATACCTTCGACATCATAATTAACTGAAAGGCATCCTTCACCGTCACGTAAATACGTTTTTTCTTCCGAATGGCTCACAATTTTGGGATTAATCAGAACAAAGCTATGTTCTTTTTCGTTTTCATCAATTGTGTGAACAGCAAGCATACGAACAAGGTGACCAAGTTGCGGAGCAGCAAGCCCGACACCAGCGCGAAGTCCATATTTTTCTGCCAAGGCATCATCCTGGCTATTTTCTAAATATTCGAGCATATCCGCAGCCAGTGTGCGATATTTCGTAGCCAATGGAAAGGCTAATAGTTCACTTTTCTCGCGTAATTTTGGATTACGATCATCAATAATATCATTCATCTTCAACATAAGTAATTCAACACCCTTTCTCTAGTTAACTTGTTTTGAGAAAACAAGGATACTTTTTACAGTATACGGTGTTTTATACAATTTGGAAAGTAAAAAGCAGCGAAAAAATCATGAGTTTTTTCTGAGTCAAGAAGACTTCGCATTTTGACAAAAATTTGATAAAATAGAAAGTGTTGGACATGACTAATTGTCTCAAGAAGGGGAACCTATGGAAACAAAAAAAAAAAAACCAGGAAAAAAAGCGAAAAAATTGATAAATCTCGCTCACTTAAAATATATTGACGTGAGTTTATTATTCGCTATGATCGGATTAATTGGATTCGGATTTGTGGCAATTTATAGTGCAAGTATTTACTCAACATTTTATACTGGTGGAAGCCCAGTAGGTTATTTAATTAAACAAACGATTGGACTCATTATTGGGCTTGGTGTCTATCTGACATTAATTGTCGTTCCGTACAAAAAATATTTATCAGGCGGAGTGATTTTGGGCGCCTTATTTTCGTGTTTTGTCGTTTTAATTGTCGTGTTATTTACACCGCCAATTCTTGGTGCGAGTCGATGGATTGATTTAGGAATATTCAATTTTCAACCATCAGAGCTCACAAAAATCGTCTTTGTACTCTTTATTTCTTGGTGGTTTGTAAACTTTGAACACCAATGTTATCAAGCAGTTTTAGATTTTTTCCAAGTTATTAAATTAGGTGTACAGTCATTATTTAGTGGGAAGGCGCGAAATCAATTTGGTAAAATAGTCAAAAATCAAAAGAAATGGGTACAAAATATTACTTTTATGGGTATTCCAATTTTGTGGACAATTTTGATTGTTGTCTTACTCATTCTTGAACCAGATAACGGCTCAGCAATTATCATCCTTGCCTTGTTTGCGACAATGTTTTCTGTATTATTCATTCGCAAATCAAAAATGAAAATTTTCCTATGTGTTGCACTCGTGTGTGGAGTCCTCGCAGTATTTAGTAAAGATGCACTAGCAAGTGGGCTGTTGAATGTTATTGGAGAAGATAGCCATATTACGATTCGGTTAAACGCATGGTTGGATCCATTTGCTGATTATGAAGGTGATGGGTATCAACTTGCTAATTCATACATTGCTATTGCGAAAGGTGGCGTGACTGGAGCTGGACTTGGGAATGGTTCGCAAAAACAAGGGTATTTACCGGAAGGTCACACCGACTTTATTTTAGCGAATATTGCTGAAGAATGTGGTTTGATTGGTATTAGTGTGATTTTACTCGTATTTTACTTTATTTTGCACCGCTCATTTACCATTGCAATGCGCGGTGCAAAATTAACAATTTTTGGTTTGATGGTCCTGTTCTTTATCCAATTATTTTGGAATGCCGGTGGAATTAGTGGATTATTGCCAATGAAAGGTTTATCAGTACCATTCTTAGGATATGGAGGAACGTCGATTGTTTTTATGATTGCAACATTAGGAATTATCCAAGGTATTACAGCATCAACAAATTATCAAAAAGCGAAACGATTGGAGATGCAAAAACATGAATGATATAACAGCGCAACGGCTCGAATTATTTTTAGTGCTTTTTAAAAAAAATGAACATTATGTTACTTTACAACAAGCTCAACAAACAATTGATTGTGATCAAGGAGTTCAAGCACACATCGCTCAATTTGAACAGGCGAAGGAAACATTCGAAGAAGCTCAACGTTTTGGAAAATATCATCCTGATTATCAAATGTATCAACGTGCACTGTCACAAGCGAAACGGGCATTAGACCTTGATCCAACCATACAACAGTACAAGCAGGCACAAAAAATGGTGCAAGATTTACTAAACCAAATGAGTATTGCCTTAGGTACGAATATTTCACCACATGTTGTTGTACCAAGTGACTTTTTCACTGGACTACCAAGTGCGAAAAAAAGTTGTGGCTCAAGTTGTAATTGTGGATAATTCAAGACAGAAAGAAGTGAGAACAAATGCGAATTATTGCAGGTGATCGCCGCGGATTACATTTTGAAGCGGTAAAGGGAAATAATACGAGACCAAGCACGGATAAAGTACGAGAAGCATTATTTAATGCGCTTGGTCAATATTTTGAAGGCGGGGAATCACTGGATTTATTTTGTGGAAGTGGTGCCCTGTCGTTTGAAGGGTTAAGTCGAGGAATTGATCACGCAGTGATGATTGATCGTGATTTCAAAGCAATTCAAACGATTCAAGAAAATGCCAAAAAACTTCGTTTGGAAGAATATTGTGAAATTCATCGAATGGATTATAAGCAAGCGTTGAAACACGTCGCTCGAATGGGAAAAAAATTCCGTATCGTGTATTTAGACCCACCGTATAAAAACGATTATTTAATTCAAATAATTGAAATTTTAGTCGAACTTGACTTGTTAGCACCGGATGTTCAGCTCATCGTTGAACATGGTCCTGATGTTGAAGTTGCTGACCAATACGGGAAGTTAATGTGCGTGTATGACCGTACATATAGTATTAGCACAATTAAAATTTTCGAATTTGAGGATGAATCACATGAATGATAAAACGAATACAATTGCGATTTATTCTGGGAGTTTTGACCCGATGACAAATGGACATATTGATATTGTTGAACGTTCAGCAAAAATTTTCAAACAATTGCATATCGTGGTTTTAAATAATCCGAAAAAACAATATTTATTTACGAGTACACAGCGGAAGCAAATGATTGCGGAAGCAGTGGCGCATTTACCAAATGTGTTGGTCACAACGTATGATGGTTTAGTCGTTGAAGCAGCAAAAGCACTCAATGCTTGTGTGATTATTCGAGGTTTACGGGCGATTACAGATTTTGAATATGAAATGCAAATGGCTTCAGCGAACAAAATGCTGAACCCAGACATTGAAACCTTTTTCTTGATGACAAGTAATGAATTCTCATTTTTGAGTTCAACGGTTGTCAAAGAAATTGCCACGTTTAAAGGTAATATAAGCCGACTTGTACCAAAACATGTGCAGAAAGCTGTGGAAGCAAAATATGAGTAAATGGTGGCAACTGACGAGTTTTCAATTAAAACTTATTGCTGTCGTGACAATGACGATTGATCATATAGGATATTTTTTAGGTGGACCGCTCTGGATGCGAGCGATTGGTCGCATCGCTTTCGTGATTTTTGCCTTTGGGGTTGCGGAAGGGTTTATGAAAACTCGCAATCGAACACAATATTTGAAACGTTTGGCAGAATTTGGTTTTGGGATGACCTTAGTTGTCTTCATTTTTTCACTTATCACACAAAATACCGGACTTTTGAGTAATGGAAATATTTTCCTCACCTTTTATTTTGCCTTGTTAATTGCGACGGGAATGAATCGTGGGGATAGTTTTGGCTTGGTTCAAATCCTCGGTGGAATGATTGGAACAGTTATTTTCTCCGTTGACTACAGTTTTTATGGTATTATGACAGTACTTGCTTTTATTTATTTCCAAGGAAATATTACGAAACAGTTTTTTGCCTTTGGAGTCATGAATATACTCTTTTATGGCCCAGCGTTGTTCACGTACGGTTGGTGGAGTCCGTATTCTTTACAAATGTATTCGCTTGCTGCCTTTGGGTTTATTGCGTTATACAATGGAAAACTCGGACTGCACAATCAAGTGACCAAATATTTCTTTTATTGGTACTATCCAATACATATCGGAATTTTAGTAATACTTGGACAATTTATCCAGTTGTGATAATTGCAACGAGTATAATGTATAGAAAGTAGGAAGAAAGTATGAATGTCAGACGCCTTGCTGTAGAAGCACTCCAAAAAATTCTTGATGAAGGAGCGTATTCAAATTTAACGATTCACGCCATCCTCACAAATCAAAAAGAATATACTGCCCAAGAATCAGGGTTTTTAACAGAACTTGTGTATGGAACGTTACAACATAAATTAGCAATTGAGTATTATTTAGCACCATTACTTGTTGGCAAAAAATTAAAGCCGTGGATGCGCACATTATTACTCGTAAGTGCATACCAATTAGTGTACTTACCAAATATTCCACAACACGCCGTTCTTGATGAAGCAACTAAAATTGCCCAACAAAAAGGTGACCGTCAAGCAGGGAAATTTGTTACAGCAATTTTACGTAAGTTTTTACGTGATCCGCGTCCAAGTATTGGAGCGATTACGAATCCACTTGAGCAATTGAGTATTGAAACATCACACCCACTTTGGATTGTAAAATTATTAGCAAAACAATATGATTTTGAAACAGCGGCAGCTATTTGTCGTCATAATAATCAACCACCATTAAAAACAGCACGCGTAAACCGTTTAAAAACAACAACGTTTGATGAACGATTTACACCTGGAAATCTACCAATGAGTATCATTTTGGCAAAAGGAAACATTGGAAATACAACAGAATTCAGTGAAGGATATGTTTCAATTCAAGATGAAGCGTCAATGCAAGTTGCTCCCTTACTTGACCCACAACCGGGTGAACGGGTATTAGATATGTGCGCTGCCCCAGGTGGGAAAACATGTCATATCGCTGAATTAATGGATAATCAAGGGATAATCATTGCCAATGATGTCCATGAACATAAGTTAACATTAATTGAGAATCAAGCTACACGTTTAGGAATCACGTGTATTGAAACAATTTGCAATGATGCAACAACGTTAGCAACAGTCTTTCCAAAAGCTAGTTTTGATCGAATTTTAGTTGATGCACCATGTTCAGGATTAGGCGTAATTCGTCGCAAACCAGAAATTCGTTATAACATCAAACCAGAAGACCTCGACTCATTGCTTGCAATTCAGCAAGCATTATTACAGACAGCATTAGAGTTGATCAACCCAGATGGAATCATTGTTTACAGTACTTGTACAATCAATAAAAAAGAAAATGAAAAACAACTTGAGCAATTAAGTGGCATTGAAATTATTGAACAAACACAATTTACTGGCGCTGATGGTCAAACTGATGGTTTCTATATGAGTAAAATAAAAGTTAGCCGCTAAATTTGGCACCAACTTTAGCCAATACGATGAGTATTGGCTTTTTTTATGAAAATAAAAATTAAGAGTAAAAAAATTGTACTTCAGACGTAAATCAGTTAAGATGAAAAAAACAAGTTTTTTCAAGAAAGGAGTAAAAGAATGAGTACAGTGTTATACGAATCAGCACAGGCAGCCTTTATGCATGTTGGTATTTTATTGACGACAGTCTTATTAGCTGTAAGTATCTTAAATTATTTAACTAAAGGAAGTTGGGTTCAAAAAATCGAACAAACCAAAAAAATCCAACCATTATTTGCGGCTGCTTTAGCAGGAACGCCAGGTGATGGGACAACAATGATGCTTGTCCCTTTATACGCTCGAGGACATTTAAGTTTTGGTTCGATGATTGCAACGTATCTCAATACGACTGGTGATTCTTCATTCGTCGTCATGGCGGCTAGTTTCCCGCTCTTTGTCATCTTATTTTTTACAAAATTTATCATTGGGACAATTTGGGCGTATAGTATTGACGGTCTCGGGTTTGGGAAACGAATTTGGGAAGCAGATTATCAAGCGGTCATGAAAAAAACACCAACTCATGATGAAGTTGATGATGCCGAACATGAAACGGAATTAACCCGTTCAGAACGTTTTTTTGGTCAAAATCCAAAAGAAATTCCAGAACACATTGGTCACTTTGAAGGGGATGAATTCGATGTGTTACTCCATCATCAGGAGCCAGAATCATCAAGTGAAAAATTTGCGCTCTTACATAGTGTGCTTTATCTTATTTATTGGATTTTGATTGTTTGTTCATTGTTACTGAATATCCCTGTTCTCAATCTTTCAATTGCGACTCAACTCGGAATGAATGTTGCCGAAATTGCCCCACTTTTCAGTGTCGTTGCTATTAGTTATTGTGTAATTTACACTATTGTCGCCCAAAAAATTTGGCAAGATAATAATCATGAAGAAGAAGAGAGTCGCATGCTCAATTTACGCGAATTATTTATCCATAATGCTGAAAAAGCAGCTTCATTAATTAGTAAAATTTTCTTAGCGTATCTTTTTTTTAATGGGATGATTGCTCTTATTGGTGAAAGCACAATTACTCAGTTCTTTTCACAAGCAGGTGTAACAAGTATTTTTGTGGCAGTGATTATTGCCCTCATTCCCGGTTGTGGACCACAAGTTGCCTTTGCGACATTGACATTTGGGAGTGGTGGTTTAATTCCGATTTCAGCACTTGTAGCGAATCAGGTCGCTCAACTCGGGGATTCAGCGTTTGTTGGACTTTCGCTTGTCCGCCGCTCAACATTAGTTGCGGGCTTACTCAATGCAGGCGTTGGTTTAGCATTGGGATTATTACTGTATCAATTCGGAATTTAGCAAAAAAAATCAGACTAGGCAAGCAAAAAAAAACATGATACAATAATTGAGAATAAAATAGTCAAAAACGATGAACAAGAGTAGTAACAGACACTGTTTTTATCAGAGACTTACTGGTTGGTGCGAAGTAAGAAAAAACAACTGTGAACTCACTTGGGAGTTGATATGGGGTCACAAACCATATCCGTGAATCTGCGTCAAAGAATAAGAGGGCATAGCTAATTTGGCTATGAACTAAGGTGGTACCGCGAGTGAACTCGTCCTTAGCGATAAGGATGAGTCTTTTTTATTGCAATTTTATTGAAAGAAAAACACGAACGTCGCTACCAAAATGATAATTCGAAGGAGAATATACTATGAGTTTCAACCACCAAACAATTGAAAAAAAATGGCAACAATATTGGGCTGATAACCACACTTTTAAAACTGGTACCGATAAAGCGAAGCCGAAATATTACGCACTAGACATGTTCCCTTATCCAAGTGGATCTGGACTACACGTTGGTCACCCTGAAGGTTACACAGCAACAGATATTTTATCACGCGCGAAGCGGATGCAAGGATTTAACGTTTTACACCCAATGGGTTGGGATGCATTTGGATTACCGGCCGAACAATATGCGTTAGATACAGGAAATGATCCAGCTGACTTTACAAAATTAAATATTGATAACTTCCGTCGTCAAATTAAATCATTAGGATTCTCATATGATTGGGACCGTGAAATTAGTACAACTGATCCTGAATATTATAAATGGACACAGTGGATTTTCACGCAATTAATGACGCATAAATATGATCATGAATTGAAAAAAGCCGTGCCAACGGATAATCCAGAAGAAGCATTAGCACAAGTCAAAGAAGTGCCAGTAAACTGGTGTGAAGCGTTAGGAACAGTCCTTGCCAATGAAGAGGTTATTGATGGACTTTCAGAGCGTGGTGGACACCCGGTAGTTCGTAAACCGATGCGCCAGTGGGTATTGAAAATCGCCGAATATGCTGATCGTTTGTTAGAAGGTTTAGATGATATCGATTGGCCAGAATCAACAAAAGAAATGCAACGCAACTGGATTGGACGTTCAGAAGGTGCTCATGTTGATTTCCAAATTGCTGGAACGGAACATACATTTACAGTCTTCACAACACGTCCAGATACGTTATATGGTGTGACATATGCAGTCTTAGCACCAGAACACACACTTGTTGAAGTAATTACAACACCAACGCAAGCGCAAGCAGTAGCAACTTATAAAAAACAAGTTGAAACGAAATCTGATCTTGAGCGGACAGAGTTAGCAAAAGAAAAAACTGGTGTATTTACTGGAGCCTATGCAATTCATCCAGTAACGGGCGAGCAAGTTGAACTTTGGATTGCTGATTATGTTTTAGCAACATATGGAACTGGTGCAGTTATGGCCGTACCAGCACATGATGATCGTGACTATGAGTTTGCGAAAACATTCAACTTACCAATCAAGCAAGTATTGGCAGGTGATTTAAGTGAAGCGGCAATTACAGGTGACGCAACACATATCAATTCAGAGTTGTTAAATGGGCTAAATAATGCCGATGCAAAACAAACAATGATTGAATGGCTTGAAATAAATGAAAAAGGAACACGCCAAGTAAATTATAAATTACGAGACTGGTTATTTAGCCGTCAACGTTATTGGGGAGAGCCAATACCAGTGATTCATTGGGAAGATGGCAGCATGACAGTTTTACCAAAAGCTGACTTGCCACTAATTTTACCAGTAATGGATAATATTAAACCTTCAGGAACAGGTGAATCACCGTTAGCGAATGCAACGGATTGGTTACTTGTCGATGGAGCGAAATACGGACGTCCAGGTGAAATTGGTCGTCGTGAAACGAATACAATGCCACAATGGGCTGGAAGCTGCTGGTATTACTTACGCTATGCTGATCCGAAAAATGCGGAACAGTTAATTGATCCTGAAATTGCAAAAGAATGGTTACCAACTGATATCTATATAGGTGGAGCTGAGCACTCAGTGTTACACTTATTATACGCTCGTTTCTGGCATAAATTCTTATTCGACTTAGGCGTAATTCCAACTGATGAGCCGTTCGCGAAGTTATTCCACCAAGGGATGATTTTAGGTGAAAACAATGAGAAGATGTCAAAATCAAAAGGAAATGTTGTCAATCCAGATGATATCGTTGCTTCACATGGAGCCGATACATTACGTGTGTACGAAATGTTCATGGGACCACTTGAAGCAGGTATTCCATGGTCAGTTGAAGGCTTAGATGGCGCGCGCCGCTTCTTAGATCGAATCTGGCGTTTATTCGTAGAAATGGATCGTCTTACAGATGAAAATGATGGCAAACTTGACAAAGTGTATCATGCAACTGTGAAAAAAGTAACCGAAGACTATGAAAAATTAGGCTTCAATACCGCAATTTCACAAATGATGATTTTCATCAATGAAGCATACAAATCGGAAGGTTTACCAAAAGCATATGCTTTAGGATTCTTACAATTATTAAACCCAATTGCACCACACGTGACGCAAGAACTATGGGAAGTATTGGGACAAACGGCTGATTTAAGTTATGCAAGTTGGCCAATATTTGATCCAAGTAAGTTAATTGAAAGTGAAATTCAAATCGTTGTGCAAGTAAACGGAAAAGTTCGTGCGAAATTACTCGTCGCTGCTGATATTAGTAAAGAAGCACTTGAAGCTGCTGCATTAGCAGATAGTAAAGTTCAAGAATACACAGCCGGAAAAGAATTACGCAAATTAATTGTTGTACCGAAAAAACTGGTAAACATCGTCGTCTAACAGGTATTATTGCTGATTTTCATCGCAAACATGTGAGGTGAAAAAGTACTAGTACGGACATGGTAAAAAAATAAATTAAATTGAGAGAAGCTGGTTCCTATCCTGAATAGGAGCCAGCTTTTTTAGTACGATTGGTAACGATATCTTGTTACAAAATTTTAAGGAAATAAAAATACCTAGACAGTGAACACACTTAGGGTGAGTGTCCACTGTCTAGGTATCATTTTAAAGCGAGCGTTAATTTTCACTAGGGGATTTTTTACGGATAGTAGTTATTTTTTCATTATTCAATATTTTTATTATGATTTCGAGGTATTCAGCTTTAGAACATACTGACTCAGTCATTTATCCGATTACATTTCCTTGATGATTGCAAATTTTATTTAGTTGTTGCTAAAAAAAATTGCGAATTTTGGTAGTGGTAGGTAATTTTTGAATAATCAAATGGTTCACCAGTAGAAAGATGAATAATTTGTTCGCTCGTTAAAGCTGGTGAATCGATTGGTAAATCAAGCAGTTGAGCAGTAGCTTGATCGAGCTGGATG
>JBOFSL010000071.1:0-2834 GCA_051651525.1 Culicoidibacterales bacterium
AAAGAACGTATCGCTATCGCTGAAGCACGTATCTTAAACCTTCCAGTAATTGGAATCGTTGATACAAACTGTGATCCTGACGATGTAGACTACATTATCCCAGCAAACGATGATGCAATCCGTGCTGTACGTTTAATCGTAGCTAAAATGGCTGATGCTATTATCGAAGGACGCGATGGTTTAGCACCAAATGCTGAAGCTCGCAAACCACGTACTGAAGCTAAAACAGAAGTTGCAGCAACAGTTGAAGAAGTAGTAGTAACTGCTGAATAATTAAAGCAGAAACAGGCTCTCGGTGCTTCCAAGAGTCTGTTTTTTTAAGAAATTAAATTCCAAGAATAATTTTATCAATAAATTTTCTTGAAAGCAGTGGAAAAGCTTGCTTGCAAGGCTTTGAAACTGTATAATAAATATGAAAAAATGGTTTGACCTGAAAAGGGAAAATCGAGTAAACCTTAGGAGGATCTACAAATGGCCGCTATTACAGCTCAATTAGTTAAAGAATTACGTGAAAAAACAGGTGCAGGAATGATGGACTGCAAAAAAGCATTAACAGAAGTTGATGGAAACATCGAAGCTGCTGTTGATTACTTACGTGAAAACGGAATCGCAAAAGCTGCGAAAAAAGGTGATCGTATCGCTGCTGAAGGTTTAGCTGCAATCAAAGTTGACGGAAACAAAGCCGTAATCGTTGAAGTGAACTCTGAAACTGACTTCGTTGCTAAAAACGACAAATTCTTAGAATTAGTTGATGCAATTGCAACAACGTTATTAACAAACAACCCTGAAAGCGTAGAAGCTGCTTTAGCATTAACTGTTGATGGAGAAACTTTAGAGTTCGTTATCAACCAAGCAATCGCGACAATCGGAGAGAAAATTACGTTACGTCGTTTCTCAGTTATTGAAAAAACAGATGCTGATTCATTCGGTGGATACTTACACATGGGTGGACGTATCGCTGCTTTAACAGTATTAACTGGAACTACTGAAGACGAAATCGCGAAAGATGTTGCAATGCATGTTGCTGCATTAAATCCGCAATTCGTTTCTGAAGAAGAAATTGATCCAGAAATCATTGAACGTGAGCGCAAAATCCAAACTGAGCAAGCATTAAATGAAGGTAAACCAGCGAACATCGTTGAGAAAATGATTGAAGGACGTTTACGTAAATTCAAAAAAGAAATCTCAGCTGTTGACCAAGCGTTCGTAAAAAATCCAGACGTAACAGTTGGAGAATTCGTAGGAACTAAAGGTGCTAAATTCGCTTCATTCGTACGTTACGAAGTTGGAGAAGGAATTGAGAAAGTTGAAGTTGACTTCGCTGCTGAAGTAGCTCAACAAGTAGCTGCTAACTAATTATGATAAATTGAGAGAAAGGCACTTCGGTGTCTTTCTTTCAAAAATATTAGATTAAAATAAAATAAAATATCGTTGAGGTGGATGAAATGCAACCGAAATATAAGCGTATTATCTTAAAGTTAAGCGGAGAAGCATTAGCTGGTGAAGAAGGATTTGGAATCAATCCAGCAGTCGTGAATGAAACTGCAAAACAAGTAAAAGAAATTTATGAACTTGGTGTGGAAATCGCGATTATTATCGGTGGCGGAAACATTTGGCGCGGAAAAGCAGCAAGTGAAATGGGGATGGAACGTGCAAGTGCGGATTATATGGGAATGTTAGCAACAGTGATGAATTCATTAGCGTTGCAAGATGCATTAGAAAATATGGATGTACCAACACGTGTGCAAACATCAATTCATATGAGCCAAGTTGCTGAACCATACATTCGCCGTAAAGCAGTACGTCATTTAGAAAAACGTCGAGTTGTTATTTTCGGTGGTGGAACAGGAAATCCGTATTTCTCAACTGACACAACAGCAGCTTTACGTGCCGCTGAAATCGGTGCTGATGTCATTTTAATGGCAAAAAACAGTGTCGATGGTGTGTATAATGCAGATCCAAATAAAGATACAACAGCTGTGAAGTATGATCACCTAACGTATATGGAAATGTTACAAAAAGAATTAGAAGTTATGGATTCAACCGCTTCATCTTTATGTAAAGATAATAATATAGATTTATTAGTCTTCAATATGAGTAAACCAGGCAACATTACACGTGCTGTTTGTGGAGAAAATATTGGAACAGTAATCACAAAATAAGGAGGACTTTCAGATGCCAACAACAGTATTAGCACACGCAGAAGAAAAAATGAACAAAGTATTACACCACTTAGAAGAAGAGTTAACAACAATTCGTACAGGTCGTGCGAATCCATCAGCATTAAGCAAAATTACAGTTGAGTACTATGGAGTACCGACACCGTTAAACCAAGTAGCAAACGTAACTGTACCAGAAGCACGTATGTTATTAGTATCTCCATACGATCGTTCAATCGTTGGAGCAATTGATAAAGCAATTCAAGATGCAAATTTAGGATTCAATCCAACAAATGATGGATCAGTTATCCGTATTTCAATTCCAGCTTTAACAGAAGAGCGCCGTAAAGAAATGGTGAAAAAAGTTAAAACAATGGCAGAAACAGCAAAAGTTGGTGTGCGTAACGCACGTCGCGATGCAAATGATGCGCTTAAAAAATTAGACATCACAGAAGACGAAGTGAAATCATACCAAGATGATGTGCAAAAATTAACAGATACATATGTTAAAAAAGCCGACGACATCGCAAAAGCAAAAGAAACAGACGTATTAACAGTCTAAGTGCTTGAGTGCGGTGCTTTCACAAAGTAAACTAGGAAAGCATCAGGACGGGAGGGCAAATAAGTAAAATCAAAGAGGGTTTCTCATAAACCCATGAGAGTTTACGATTTGCC
>JBOFSL010000072.1:0-6342 GCA_051651525.1 Culicoidibacterales bacterium
GTAAACAGCAGAAATAGACTATTTTTTTAAGGAATGCAAGCTCCTTCTTTTTGTCGTACATCGACATTTTAAAACGAGCAACTTTCAAAATCAAACAACAAAAAAAGAGCTGTATCACTCTTTGACTACTATTTGAAATAGTCATTGTGACACAGTCCCTTTTTTATCTAGATTAATCAGCTAAGCGATCACAAATGTTCGCTGAATGATCACCGATTCGTTCAATATCACTAATAATGTCAGTGAAAACAAAAGATTTCATTGTAGATAACTGTTGAGATTTTAAGCGTTCGATATAATTTTCACGTGCAACAAGAACCATTTTATCAAGTTCGTTTTCACGTTCAATGACTTGACCACTAATAAATGAACTATGATCTTCAAGTGCAGTAATTGTCAATTGAATCATTTCTAAAGCGTGATTCATCAGTAGGCTGTATTCTTCGAATCCAGCTGCTGTTAAATGTTCTTTATTATCAAATTTCAATTCAAAATGTTCAGCAATATTAATTGCATGATCACTAATGCGTTCTAAATCGCGAATTGATTTTAATAGTGTAACTTGAAGTTTACCTTCATCTTCAGAAAGTGTATGTGTACCAATTTCAACAAGATATTGTGCAATTTTTTTATCCATTGTATCAACAATACCTTCGGTTTGGTGCAGACGTTCTAAATCTTTGAGATTTCCTGATTTTGAATAGTTATTTGCATTAACAACAGATTGTTTGGCAAACTGCGCCATCGCAATAACTTGGTGCTTGACTTGAACTAATGCAAATGATGGCGATTGTTCAAGTAACTCAGGATCAAGTACAAACGTACTCATATCAGGCATTGCAAGCTCTTCTTCAGTTGGCTTAATTAATGCTGTTACAAGTTTTGCTAATAAATCAGCGAATGGTAATAAGAGTAACGTCATCGTAATATTAAATCCAGCATGGGCAAAGGCAATCTGCATCTCCGGAGTAAGTCCAAGAACTTCGGCAGCTGCTGACACAAAATGATAATACGGAACAAGTAAAATCATAAAGAGTAGGGAGCCAAGAACATTGAAAATAACATGGGAAGCTGCCGTTCGTTTAGCGGCTGTCGAGCCACCAATTGAAGCTAAGACTGAAGTTACAGTTGTTCCAATATTGTCTCCGTATAGAATTGGCAAGGCAGCCTGTAGACTGATGATACCGCCACCGTAGAGACTTTGGAGAATTCCAATTGTCGCACTGGAACTTTGGACAACCATGGTTAAGACGGTACCAACTAAAATTGCTAGAAATGGATTGAATGATAAGTCAACCATAAATTGTGAAAATTGTGGTAATTCAGCAATTGGTAATAAACCTTTACTCATAATTTCAAGACCAAGGAATAGCCCTCCGAAACCAAAAATCGTTTGAGATAAATAGCTAAGTTTTTTATTTTTAGCAAACATGTAAATGATACCACCAACTGCCATAATTGGAAGGGCATATTTTGAAAGCTTTAATCCAATTAAGAAAGCGGTAATAGTTGTACCGACATTGGCTCCCATAATAATTCCAATTGACTGTTGTGTAGTCATTAATCCGGCACGAACTAAACTAATAGCGAGAGCTGTTGTTCCCGAACTACTTTGGAGTAGTCCAGTTACTAAAATTCCGACAAGTGCACCTTTAACGGGTGTATTAGTAAATTTCTCGATCCAATCACGAATTTTATCACCAGCAAAATTTTTAAGTCCATCACCCATGAACTTAATACTGAATAAGAAAATTCCAAGTCCTCCGACTAATTCGAAGAGTAACTTCTGCATATTAACATCCATTTTTTTGACCTCTTTCAAAATAATAGTTTTATCGTTTGGCTATAAACAGCAAACAAAGTAATCATACCAAAAAAAACGATAAACTTTAACAGTTTTTTATCATTTTATTTACTAAAAAGAAATAAAACCTCAATTGCAATAACAAATTGCACTATTTTTCAATACCAACTATTTGATTGATTATACAAGTTTATTGAGTTCAATTTGGAATGCTTCCTCTGGTGTGAGGTATCCTAAAATTTTACGTGGTAAAGTATTGCACCAGTTTTGAATCATGGCAATCTTTTCCATAGACACATCAGCTAATCGTTTTCCTTTTGGGATAAAGCGACGAATTAAGCCGTTGTGTCTTTCGTTTGTTCCACGTTCCCAAGAAGCGTAAGGGTGGGCGAAGTAAATTTTAGTATCACCAACAGCTTCGAGTTCAGACAATCTTGCGAACTCTCCACCATTATCAGCAGTTATTGATTTGAAAATCTGATTGAAGTGTTTTTCGCCAATTTCTGAGAGAATTTCTTCCATCACTTTTTGGATAGCATCTGCTGTTTTTCCAGATACTTTTCGGACAATATCCATTCGTGTTTTACGTTCGACAATCGTTACCAGGACTTCGTCATTATTCGACTTTTCCCCAATCATAGTATCGATTTCCCAATGACCAAATTCTCCACGTGTCAACACGTCCTCAGGGCGTTCTTCTATTGAAGTACCCAGTGTTTTCTTGTGTTTACGTGCTCTCGTAACTTTCGTGCTACGACGAACTTTTAAGGGTAATTCAAGATTTTTGATACCAATCAATCCTAAGTCAACATAGTTGTATAAAGTCTTTGTACAGACCATTTTATCTGCCTCAAATAACCCGTGCAGCTTTGCGGATCCACAGATTGAATCTAGCGAATGATTACTGTTTTTGAACAGTCTCAGGACGTGGTCAATAAATTCATTGCACTCGATAAACTTGTACTTTCGGTGGTTATTCAACCGATTTGATTCATATATCTTTTGACCGGTTTCAGGGAAGTACACTTCAATGTATTTCCCTTTTTTTAGCTGCATGATAGATCCACGTTTAATTTCATTTTTGATCGTGTTAAATGTTCGTGATAGTCGCTTCGCTATTGCATAACGCGTATATCCTTCATCTAAGAGTAACTTTATTTGCCCACGCTCAAATGCGCTTAAGTGTTTATTTTTACGTGATTCTGTTGTATGATATGTATTGTCCATAATGGTACCTTCCTTCGCGATGAATTGTCTGTCAACATTTATTGTACGACAGGTTGGTACTGTTGTGGACTTTTTTTATTTCCACTAGTGCAATTTCATTATACAATTAAGCAAAATTATAAAAATAAAGTAAAAATAAGCCCGAAAGTAATAGATTTGTGGTATTTTAAAGGAAAAGCGAAAGAGGAGCAAACAAAATGGAGCAAACAAAGATATTATTAGTTGAAGATGAAGCATCGTTACAGCGTCTATTGAAATATGATTTAGAGCAATCGGGTTTTTCAGTTACAGCAGTTGATAACGGCCAAGATGCTTATATTGCAGCAACTCAAGGACAGTATGAATTTATTTTACTTGATTGGATGTTACCAAAAATGACTGGTATTGAGGTTTGTCGAAAATTACGTTCAGAAGGAAATACGAGTTATATCATGATGCTTACAGCCAAATCAGAAGAGCTTGATATGATTGAAGGATTGAGTGAAGGCGCTGATGATTACATTCGCAAACCATTTTCAACGCGTGAAGTTGTCGCACGAATTAAAGCAGTTATTCGACGAAAAGGAACATTTTCGCCACAAATACCAACCGTTGAGCGAGAGCAAACGGATGAAGAAATTCACTCGCTAGTATATCGAAATATTCGAATTGATATGCAACGGTACGAAGTATATCTTGAGCAAGAAAAAATTGAAATGACATTGACAGAATTTGAACTACTCATGTATATGGTCCAAAATCAAGGGAAAGTACTATCACGGGATCATTTATTAGGAACTGTTTGGGGTTATGAATACGATGGAGACACACGAACAGTTGATGTGTATATTTTTAAATTACGTGAAAAATTAGAGCGAGTAAATGACCCACGATTATTTAAGACGATTCGTGGTGTCGGTTATATGCTCGAGAAGGAATAAATCATGCATAAATCAAATTTTAGGCAAGCAATTGAAGATGTGATCATTTATAATATTTTACTCTTTTTTGTTTCAATGACAGTTTTTACAATTGGTGAAGTCTATCGACAAGCAATTTTATTTGTCTGCCTAGCTGCTTCAATGCTATTCAATACAATTTTGATTATTCGTATGATTCGTTTAATGCGGCAAGAGCAGGAATACACGTTAAAGAGATTAGGAGAACAATTACATAAAAAAGAATTAGAACAAGAAAAAAATGAACTTCAATACCTGACAATCTTGGAAAGTGTCAAAAATCCAATTTTAGTGTTGAATCGTTTTGGAGATATTATGATTATTAATCGGGCAATGAGAGCGTTAATTGAAGTTGAAGATGTGATTGGTAAAAACTATCGGGTTATTTTCAATTCACGAGAGCTACACTATATTATTGATAATGCGCAGATCAGTGAAGAACGCTATAAGCAAGATTTACATTATCATAATCATTATTATGCGGTAACAACGTCACCACTAGTTGACACCCATCAAGAATTTAGTGGAAATATTTTCGTCTTCAATGATATTACGAAAATGAAAACAACAGAAAAATTGCAAAAAGAGTTTGTAGCAAATGTTTCACATGAATTAAAAACACCAGTGTCCGCCATTAAAGGTGCTTCAGAGTTATTAATTAATGGAGCTAAAAATGACCCAGAAATTTTAACAGAGTTTCTTGAAATTATTTTTAAAGAAAACGAACGACTTGCCTATATGATTGAAGATTTACTAGAATTATCACGAGTTGATAGTGCTGACTATCGAATGAACTTTAAACCGGTTGATTTAGTCGCAATTGCGAACGAGTGTCAACAAACGTTCAAAACAAAACTAACTGAAAAAGAAATGGTCTTAAAAATTGAAGCTGAAAAAGAAATGATTTTAACTGGCGACGCCCAGCGAATGAAACAAGTTTTTGTTAATTTAATAAGTAATGCGATTAAGTATTCGAATGAACAAACAACGATTACCATTAGCTTTAAAAAAGATTGGCAAAATATCTACATTGTTTGTAAAGATGAAGGTATTGGTATTCCCAAAAAAGACTTGAAACATATTTTTGATCGATTTTATCGTGTAGATAAAGCCCGGTCACGAGATTCGGGCGGAACAGGGTTAGGTTTAGCAATTGTGAAGTCGATTGTAACGCGTCATCACGGCCGAATTTATATTGAAAGTAAAGAAAGAAGAGGAACTGAAATCCATCTTGAGTTCCCATTTTTTTAGAAGAATCAACCTTTTAACAAAATATTTACAAAAATTAACATTCATTTTAAACAAATACGATTAGACTTTTACAAACCTTTGATAAAGTATTATTTGTAAGTAACGAACGAAAGCAGATTCGTTTAGTATCAGTAAAAAAACTTTATCAAATGAAGAGGGTATAACAATGAAAAAAATTATGGGAATTTTAGCAATGGCAGTATTATCAGTGAGTTTAGTAGCATGTGGTGGGTCATCAGAAACTACTGAATCAGCAGCTGTAACAATTTCGGGATCATCTTCAGTTAATGCATTAATGGAGGAATTAGAGCCAGTATTTGAATCATCAAATGAGATGATTGATTTGAAAGTAAGTGCTTCAGGTTCATCTGATGGAATCAAAGCAGCTAAAGAAGGAACAAGCGAATTTGGGATGTCATCACGTGATTTAAAACCAGAAGAAAAATCAGGTGTAAACGAAACAGTTATTGCATTAGACGGAATTGCTGTTGTTATTAATAGTGAAAACCCAGTAACAGATTTATCAATTGATCAAATTGCAAAAATTTATACTGGTGAAATTACAAACTGGAGTGAAGTTGGCGGAGCAGACTTACCAATCTCAGTTGTAGCTCGTGAATCAGCTTCAGGAACACGCGGAGCATTCGAAGAACTTTTAGGAATTGAAGATGAAATGACAACAAGTGCAACAGAGTTTAACGGAACTGGTGGAGTAAAATCAGAAATTGCTCAAAATCCAAATGCAATTGGATACATCTCTTTAGGGTCAGTTGATGATACAATCAATGCATTAAGCGTTGATGGTGTTGAAGCGAGTTCTGAAAAAGTTCAATCAGGAGAGTACCTAATCGCTCGTCCATTCATCTTAGCTTACCAAGAAGCAGAATTAACAGATGCAGCAAAAACATTCTTAGAGTGGACTTTAACTGAAGAAGCTCAAGAAATCATTGCTGAAAAATTCATTTCAGTAAACTAGTAGTAAAATCAAACACACGATGAACAAGTTGTTCCAGTGTGTTTTTTTTATGTCTAAAAAAATAATACATTGATAAATGCAGATGTATTTAACGCGAATTTTACAAAAAATTTACGCTAAATCGACCAAAATCGAGAAGTTACTTG
>JBOFSL010000073.1:0-3147 GCA_051651525.1 Culicoidibacterales bacterium
AAGCAAATTAGGAACAAGTCCTGTGAAATTTGCTTTACGTAACGCTCATTAATTTTCTTTTTTTTCAAACTCTACTTGACAGGGAGTAGCTCATTTTGACATGAATTTTGCTTTTTCATTTTTTATTTCAACTTTTTCAGCAGCCTCTTCAATTTCGTACCTTTATCGTACTCAATTTTGGGAAGTATTTATAGACGGTCAGATGTTACTTGCTTACATTGTGTGAGTGCCCATGACCGTTGGGTTGTTTTTGTCCCTGGCAAAAACTCTTCAAGTAACGCTTTTTTTCGTGTCACTTTGAGCACAATTATGGATTTTATAATACAAGACAATCTATGAAAGTATCAATTATTTCACACCAAATCAATTCGAAAGACGGTTACTTATTGCGAATTAAATCAATCTATAACTGTAAAAATTTTCGATTTTTTGATTTAATTTCTTGAAATCGCACCATCTTGAGGTATTGAGTACGTAATTTCGCTATTTTTTCTGCAATTGGCGATACTCGACAGCATGATTTAATTCAGTTTCATCGTTACTTCTGGACTCGTTCCTAACTCTTTCGTCCATTTGTAAACTGAATCTATTTCTATTTATTTACACAAACTTCTTGATATGACCCATTTTTTCTATGAGTAGCTAGCAATAGAAAATCAATTTTTTTATGAGGGAACATGTTTCAAAAAGGAAGTTGGATTGAATGATGTCGTAAGGATAGTAGATAAAATTTTCTATAATTTCAAAAAAAGATTGTATATTAGGAGAAAATTAAACATAGTTCCCGAAAAATAATAAAATCACTAGAGAATAAACAGTGATTTTTAGATTCTTATAGGTTAATAATGAGTATACTAAAAGAGTGAAAAGGTTGAGTGATACAAGATAAATCATTCGCTATTCAAAGGAGGACTTTAGTATGAAAAATTCAAAAAAAACAATGATTGCAACAGGTTTAGCAGCAACAGTCTTATTCGCTGGAGGAACAGCAGCGTACTTTACATCAACAGATTCTTTAAAGAATCCATTCTCAAGTGGAGAGACAACAGGGAACAATAGTGAAAATGGTGGGACGATTCAGGAAGATTTCCGTTCTGATGCTACAACTAACCCTGATCGTGGAGCAGAAGATTATGATAACAAACCAGGTTCAGAATATGGTGATCAAGTTATTGAAGGTCCAAAACAAGTTGTGCCAGGAGAACAATTTATCAAAAAAGTACGGGTATTCGGTGATGCTGATTACAAACAATTTGTCCGTGCAACAGTGCAATTAAAATGGTCAGATACGTTTTTAGAAAGTTTAGTAATTGCTGGAAAAGGTGTAGATAAAGCAGCAGCAGCAGCATATGCAAATACATTTGTAGCTATTACGTTCCCAAGTACATCTCTTTGGAATGGAAGTAAAACACTAGTGAATGATGCAACGGGTGGAACAACAGAATGGCTTTACTACAATGAGATATTAGCACCAGGAGCAGCAACTGGAGATATTATTGAAGCTGTTAAATTATTACCAACAGCCGGAAATGAGTTTAAAAATGCTGATTTTGAAGTGATTATCGCAACTGAAACGATTCAAGCAACACAAGAAGCATGGAGTACAGCAATTATTAATGGTGGTTGGGCTCAAGTAGGACCAGCACCAACAGAAGTAGTAGTAGGACCATAAATTTTAATTGAGACAAAATAAAAGAAACGCATGTGACAATTTTTTTGTACAGGCGTTTCTTTATTTTTAATAAGGAGAGCAAACAGATTGTTCACCACAAAAATGAGTAATCTGAGTACACGCATATGATAAAGCAAACAGTATCTATTATGGTTATTATTATCGGCTGTTTCATTGTCGCAGGGACGACAGGCTTATTTCCCTATCAGATTTTTACAGTTATTTCTGGAAGCATGGAACCAACTATTCCAACTGGAAGTCTTATTATTAGTTACAAAGGAGATACGAGTGCACTCAATGTGGATGATATTATTGTTTTTCAACCAGGAGAACAACGTGTGATGCACCGAATTGTCGGAATCGAAGAATCAAAAACAGCACCTCAATTTATAACACGAGGGGATGCAAATAATACTAATGATGGAAATCCGGTTCAAGCTGAAGATGTCCTTGGAAAAGTGATAATGTTTATTCCATTTATTGGAGGAGCGATAGATTGGATGCAATCGCATCTACTCTTTGTTGCGATTGGGGTAGGATGCATTATTATTTTTGAGAATAGTAAAAAAGAATACCCCAAAAAACTGGCATTTGAAAAATGATAGAAACAGACTAGGGTTAAAAATTTGTACTATCAGTTAATAATGAATAGTACGGATAGTATCGGAGGGAACTATATGCATAAGCGTACAATTAAAATAGGAACACATATTATATTTGCTGGTTTTTTACTTATAGGAGGCACATTTGCTTTTTTTACATCAAGTGATCAAATTAATAATATTTTTTCGACTGGATCAAATTCGCGGACTTTCACAAGTGGTCTGCATGTTGTCGAAGATTTTCGCTCACAAACTCGAAATGAAGAATATGATGATAATCAAGCATTTCTTAAAGAAATTGATAGTAATCCTAAAAAAACAGAGTACGGAAAAGTCAATGAAGGACCAACAAACGTATTGCCGGGTGAAGAATTTATCAAAAAAGTACGTGTAGATAATGAAGCTAATTATTATCAATACATTCGTGTGAAAGTGATTATTGATTGGGATGATGAATTTATTACAACACTTGAAAATCAAAAGCAAATTACAAAACAAGAAGCAATTCAATATGCAAACGAACAATTGGAAATATTCTTCCCAGACAAAGGTAAAAAATTAACAGAACAGAATTGGTTAGGAAAAGAGCGATATAACTTTACATATACAGATACCTATGATTTAGAAGGAAATATGCTAACATACGTATCAACAACAGGATATCTCTATTATAAAGTTGCAGTGGCACCAACATCATCAACAGAGGATATTTTACAAAATGTAAAATTGAAAAACACAGCCGGAAATGAATTTAAAAATAGCAACTTTGATATTATTATCGACGCTGAAGCAATTCAAGCAACAGAAAAATCATGGTATGATCTTTGGAAAACAGATTTACCACCAATTCAAACACCACCAGTGAAACCATAA
>JBOFSL010000074.1:0-1033 GCA_051651525.1 Culicoidibacterales bacterium
AATAGAAACCCATTTAAACTCGCCATACGATAGGCAATATCAGCTACCATCATCAGTGTCGTTTTGACACCATCACTCATTTGATTAAGTGGTAGTTGTTGGACCTCACCTTCACGATGGATTTCAATCATTAATTGCGACTGTTTGACATCAAAATATACATTGACAGTTTCAATTTGTGAATCTGATAGCTCATACATTCTGGCAACAGCACGTAAAACAACTTGCAATTCTGGTATTGGTGTACCTTTTTGTAATTGCATGTACGTTAACTTTTCCAACCAATTGTTCATATAGGTCATATCAATACTACTTTGCAATGCATTCGCATAATAATTAAACCGGCCACTTACTTGCAGTGTTTTTTTCGTTGCTGATTTTAAATGCAATCTCCCTGTACCGTAATACGCAACGAGGGGCATTTTTTCATTTTTTTGATTCATTTTCTCGGTCACAATTTTTTTGAGTGGTGCTAAATCTTTAACTGTTGGTCGGGTTTTTTCGCCATTTAACTGGCTTTTCCAATGAACTACTTGTTCGAATACCGTCGCCTCTGCTTCAATCATTAAAGGAAAATTGCTTTCAGCATTAATCTGACTCCCATTTTCACTAAAACTTTTGCGGACATCACTTTGTTTCATCAATGTTGGTGTTTTAATCGGAAATTGACTTAAATAATTATTGAGGGTAATCGCAATTGCGTCGAGTAAAGTTGTCTTTCCAGAGCTATTAATACCAATAATAACAGTTACTTGTTCATCTAAATCTATCTCTTCTCGTGTAAAACAACGATAATTTTGAACAGTCACTTTTGATAGTTTCATCGTTTTCACTCCTTGTAGCTTTTCTGGATGTTTTTCATATCAAAATTATACCATTGCACCCATCATTTTAATAGTACTCTCTGTAACACTATTTTTTGGTCTACTTATGAATACTAAGACACAAGTAGACCAAAACCGTCACGACTAGATCATTTCATTCTTGTTCACACGCTAGTATGGCAGAAGGTGGTTCCGACTAAGCTAAATCG
>JBOFSL010000075.1:0-2233 GCA_051651525.1 Culicoidibacterales bacterium
CAAATATGCCAATATTCCCTGCGCATAGGCGACACCAAAGGCTGCTTGCTCGCTGACATCATCAAAGGCGAATCGATCATTGGAATCTAAAAATCCACCTTCGACGATAATACTTGGCATTGCCAGTTCGCGGATAAAGCCAAAATAATCCCGTCCTGTTTCCGGATCAATTCGCGTTTTTCCACCACGACTGTTTTGGCCCATTTTTTTCACTTCAGCTTCAATCGCTTGACCTAACCGGAGATCCCGTCCCATTGTCTGTTGTTGAAACTTTGAATACCAAAACTCAAAGCCATCACCGCCACCAGCATTCCAATGAATCGCAATCGCAAAATCTGGTGCAAATGCCCGACATTGCTTTAATTCCTCACTCAAAGGATTATTGTGATTGCTCGTACGTGAGAGTTTCACTTCAACATTGTGTTGGCGCAAAACCGTCGCACACGCTTGCGCAGTAATTAGTGCCATTTCGGCCTCAACTAAACCATTTGCCACGGCTCCGGAATCACTGCCCCCATGCCCAACTGCTAAAAACACTTTTACCATTTTTATTACCTCCCTATTTCATTGTTTTAACAACATATATCGGTAATTATCACACTTTCGTGTCAAAAAATATTTACTTTTTTTTAATAAGTAAACATAAAAAAACAGCGCAGTTTGAACCGCTACGCTGCTTTCATATCCTTCACTTATAATATACGAATATTTCACGTTAAAAATATCAGCTGATATTAGTTTGACTCACATGCCCAACTATCGCCATCACGATCCATTTTCTATTGATACGCAGCATGTCCGGCCGGTGGTATGACACACGTAATTCAGTACATTTTACGAAGACTTCGCTTCCGCATGTATTTGTGACTGATGGTGGTTGGACTGGCTCTTCACTCTCACCATGATCGACTGTGAGTAATGCGATACTTGCAAATAGTACGGCTAAACCTACCCACTTTTTCTTTTTATTATGTAACTTACCTTTTTAAAAACGCTTTTTCATCTAAATCCTATGGAAATACTGATAAGATAAATTATAAAATAATCTCACCTGAAATAATGGTTATTTTATAAGAATTGAGATTTGCTTACGTACATTCTTCGGGTCGGAGTGGATATAAGATGTCGAAAATTTGCTTGTCATAACTATAAGCGTCTAAATGGTGGCAACCACTGAGGATTTCAAAGAGTTCATAACTTGTACACTGCTCATGATTGGGATCTTGCAGCACGCGCTTCGCATAGGCGGGTGCATTCGTAATTTCGCCAAATAGTCCAAGATGGATAAACCGCATAATGAGCGCATATTTTTGGTGTGTTGCTTGTTTCAGTTGTTGGGCTTCCGCCGCTTTTTGGGCAAAAAATTGTTTTGTTTGCTCGACACATTCATCATACGTTTGGCACGTTTTTGCCAAATTTTTTAACGTTGCAGTAATATACGCCCAATTACACTGCTTGCTTTTGCCTTTGACACTTTCAAGCACAAACTGGATTACTGGCTGTGGATACGTCGCACATAACCGCTCAAACGTGACATAATCTTGCTTCGTTAGCTTTGGAAGTGTCGTAACGAATAACTGTTCAAGTGGTGTGTGTTCTGCCACGAGTTTGTTCATCACACGATAGTGATTTCGTGATTGAAAGCCATTTTCTAAGTACGTCGCCTGCACCTCGAGCAACCCTTTTGCTTGTAAAATTTTCAGCTTTTTACTGAGCGTTGTCCGTGAACGAATACCGGTTTTTTTCATAATATGTTGATAATCAGGGAATTGTGGCTCATCAGCCAATGCTAAAAAATAAAAATATAAAATTTTTTCAATGGCATCTAATTCAGGACTCTCAAGTAAGCTTTGGGTAATTGTGACAGTTTTCATCGGAATCTCCTCTTTTTTTGTCTTTGTTCCTTGTATCGTCAGCAATCGTTCAAAGGGTGACACTAATTTTAAAATTCCCAAAATTTTTTAATTGTGAAAGTCTTGAGAAGAAGATATCCTATATAAGTAAATTTAAATTCCTATAATTGCCGTCCGTTTGCTGAACTGGTCGACTCATGCGCTTTTTTGCCACAACCCATCAACTCACCGCGTCCACTTTCTGAATCTGCACGAGCACTGATTTCAACGGCAATTTCCAGCTCCCACCCCATTCCATTTACTAGACAGCACATCAGCATCGAAAAAAGGCTTGACCCCTCGCAGATATCAAGTCTTTAATTAGATAATGGATTAGCAAA
>JBOFSL010000076.1:0-1524 GCA_051651525.1 Culicoidibacterales bacterium
GATATTATTGGTCAATTTGGGGTTGGTTTTTATTCAGCCTTTATGATTGCTGATCGTATCGAAGTAACGAGCCGTCATTTTGATAGTGAGCAAGCTTACCTTTGGGAATCAACAGGTGCAGAAGGCTACACAATTGAGCCAGTTTCCGAAACAAAAGTTGGAACAACGATTGTTTTACACTTAAAACCAAATACGGATGACGACGAATACGATGAGTATTTACAAGCTTTCCACTTACAGACAATTATCAAAAAATATTCAGATTTCGTCCGCTATCCAATTCGCTTAACAATGCCAATTGCTGAAGGTGAAACGCAAGCTGAAGTCAAAATTGTCAATAGCATGGTGCCACTATGGCGCAAAAATCCAAAAGAAGTGAGTACAGAAGATTATACAAACTTCTACCAAGAAAAACATTATGGTCACGATGCACCATTAAAACACATGCATGTGCAAGTTGATGGGAACATTAGTTACCAAGCACTACTTTATATTCCAGAAACAATGCCATTTGATTATTACTCAAAAGAGTATGAAAAAGGCTTAGAATTGTATGTAAATGGGATTTTGATCAAAGAAAAAGCTGGAGAACTTTTACCTGATTATTTCAGTTTTGTCAAAGGAATGATTGATTCAGATGCGTTATCATTGAATATTTCACGTGAAATTTTACAACAAGACCGTCAGTTACAATTAATTGCCAAAAATATTAAAAACAAGATTAAATCACAACTCCAAAAAATGGTAAAAAATGATCGTGAAACATACGTAAAATTTTTCCAAACATTTGGCCGTAATTTGAAATTTGGTTTATACAATGATTTCGGAATGCACCGCGCTGATTTGGAAGATTTAATTTTATTCCGTTCTTCAAAAACGGGTGACTATGTGACCCTTGCTGAGTACATTGAAAATATGGGTGCTGAGCAAACACATATTTACTATGCGACCGGTGATTCAGTGGCACGAATTGAACAATTGCCACAATTTGCGGTTGCCCAAGAAAAAGCATATGAAGTACTATATTTTGTTGAAGAAATTGATGAATTTATCGTCAAAGTTCTTATGCAATATCAAGATAAACCATTCCAATCAATCATGAATGCAGATTTCCAACCTGATGAAGTTGAAGCAGTTGAAAATGAAACACATAAAGATTTATTTGCTAAATTAACAAGTTTACTTGATGGAAAAGTGACGACTGTTCGTGCAAATAGTCATTTGCAAAACCATCCAGTCTGGTTAACAGCCAAAGGTGATGTATCATTGGAAATGGAGAAAACGTTGAATGCGATGCCAGATGGTGGAAATGTTCAAGCTGAAAAAGTCTTGGAATTAAACCCAACGCATCCATTATTTACAACATTAGTCAATAAATTTGCGCAATCGCCAGAATTATTAGCACCGTATGCAAATGTTTTATACAATCAAGCCCGATTACTTGAAGGCTTACCAATCGAAGATCCAATCGCATTTGCTAATGATGTTGCTTCACTGATTAAATAATTTGAAAAAACGACCTTT
>JBOFSL010000077.1:0-3709 GCA_051651525.1 Culicoidibacterales bacterium
TAATAATTTCAAAGTGTGGCTCTTGTTTGGCACTAATCCGCTTGGCATGCATTAAAGCCATTCCGCCACTCCAAATTACATGATCAAAATTAACGAAAGATCCATAATTGACGATTAAACTTTCATACACTTGATTAAAGTGTCGATTAAGTACATTTTGAACATATGTATCTTCAGAGATTTGATATCGTTCCCCACGATATTTTACTCCATGAGAAAGTACTTCACTCATTTCAATTAATTTATAATCAGCATCAGGAAATTTATGTTTCACATATGTCAAAATTTCTTCGTATGCTTTTTTCATGCCATCAGATGTTGAAAAATCTTGAACAAGTTCACTATTAGCAAAATATGAAGTATCGATTGTCCCATGACCACCATCAATAATCAGTGTCTTTTCTTCACCTTTTGCTGCATAAATATATGTACCAACTGGTTGTGGAATCACTATAACTCGCTCAATTCTTAACATTTTTTGCTTGTATCCAACTTGAAAGCTTACTGTTCTTTTTGAAAACATTGACTCAATATCTGTTTTATATTGCTTAAAATGATGATTTGGCAACCCTAAAACAAGTGTATGGATAATTGTTTCATCGGCTAGACAATCTTTTTGAATCATTCCAAATAGCAACTCTTGATACGCTTGCGATTCATAGCGTCGACTATCTTGATCACCAAGCGCCATTTGAATTGTGTAACCGCTTAATATTGCATCAGTTCCAAAATGTTTATGTGTTCCTTGATCAATTGCAATACCTTTAAATTTCCCATCAACTTGCATGCGTGTTTCAACAAATACAGACGGCTCTATTGCGACATGAATCCCATTTTTTGTCCGTTTCGTAAATCCATTGCCTACATCAATTGCATACACTTCAATCAATTGTCGATTTGATTCCATTGATATTCCTCCATATTCATTTCAGATAATACAAGGCCTTCTCGATTTAGATTTAATTTTTCAAATAAAAAATCTTTTGATACACGACCACGTAAAACAAAATATCCTTGCGCTGTTAATAATTCATTCAGATCTCGAACAATTTTTGCTGCAGCACCGTATTTAAAACGGGTAATATATGCAACTTCACTTACTGTCAATAACGATGGTAATTCTTCATACTTCATATGATCTCCTCCTAAAAATGGGTTTTATACTGGAAATAAAATTTCAAATATCTGTTGATCGTAACTATCAGCATTTATATGTTGTTGACCAGTAAGCGTATCAAACAATTCGTAAATATCTATTTGCGCATATTTTTCATCATTTAGGACTTTATGCGCATATCCCACTGGATTAGTCACTTCGCCAAAATGCTCTAATTCAATTAAGCGCAGAATTAATTTTTGTTTCTGACGTTGTTCAGCTTTTATCTTTTCATAACGCTTATTTTGATCATTGAAGTACGCTTCTTTACTTTGTTCACATGATTCATATGTACTATTATTTTTTGCTAGACGTTTAATTGTTGCTGTTATATAGCCCCAATTTTTCCGTTCTGCTTTATTCATGACACTTTCAAGTGCAAAGTGCACAACGCCACTTGGATATGTTTCACAGAGACGTTTAATCGTTGCAAAATCGTTTGCCATTGGATTAGGGAAAATCGTTTGAAATATTGCGCTGACTTCTTGTGGTATGTCTTGTTGATGGTATTCAGCTTCAAATAAGCGTGCGAGTACTTCCGCTGGTCTATTTTCATATTGAAATTCAGGCTTTAATACTTTGATCAATAACTCACCAACTATATTTTCAGCTTGATATGTCATTGTGACTTTAATCATCGCTTTCCATTGCTCCTCGGAAAATTCAATACCAAATGACTGTGTAATATGCTGCATTTGCTTCACATATTCATTCATCACTTCTGAATTATCCAGTAAAATTTCAGTGCTTTGAACAATATAGACATTACTTGCATTCATTCCATTTGATGTCTTTTCACGAATCACTTTCACTAGTTTCAATACTTCCAAATTTTGTAAATACTTAATTAATGTTTTGTTCGATTTCACACCAATTCGTTCCATCAAATAAGCTTTTTTCGGAAATGCTTGCAATTCAATACTATTGTTTGTTAAATCATACAAGACTAAATACAACATTTTTTCTTCTGCATTTAATTGTGTTGTCCTGATAATTGCATTTGGAATTGAAATAAATGGATTTTTCTTATCGATGCGAATCATGTTCATTGTAACTACTTCCTCTCTTTAGCTATGGTTTGAAAATTGTTTCATACGTTAGACTCTCATCTGATTCTTGTAAAATCGAAATGATCATATCAATTTCCCTTTTTTTAAATTGATCTTGATAGTTTGTATTTTCTTTTTTGGAATATGTTGTTTGTCTTATCCCCATTTTCTCAGCAAATTGTCGTTGAGAAATACCATGTAATACACGCAAAGCTTTTAATTTTTTCACAGCAAATCACCCTCCTTTAACATAAGTTTATTATTCCTAACGTTTAATGTCAACTTAAAAATATTCAATTTGTTATTACGTATCAGAAAACTTTTTCTTTTATGGAATATTTAAGAATAAAAAACTACTTTTATATTTCATTATTTATTCATAAAGTATATAATGATGTTGACATAATTTTCAATAATGTTTAAAAGGAGGTCTTCCTAATGAATACAATAGGGGAAAGATTACGGCAATTAAGGGTTTCACACGGTTTTTCTGTTGATGAAATCGCAGAAAAACTTCAACTCTCAAAACCGTCAATTTATAACTATGAAAAAGGAAATCGAAATATAAGCACTGAAACATTACTTATATTTTCTGAATTGTACAATGTTTCACTTGATTACTTAATTGCTGGAAAAGGATCGGCTGATATGATGATCCAATCAGACAAAAAACTACCAATTATTGGCAAAATTCCTGCTGGAACACGCATTGCAGCTATTACTAGTTTTGATGGTGAAGTTTATATTCCGTCACCAATTTTTGAGAAACACGGAACAGAATTATTTGCCTTACGTGTCAAAGGTGATTCGATGTCTCGTGTTGTTCCCGATAAATCAATTGCAGTCATTAAACGACAAAATTTTGTTGAAAATGGAGAAATTGCTGTTATTTTAGTCAATGGATATGATGCGACATTAAAGCGGTTCTTCCGTTTAGATGATGAAACAGTTGTTTTAAAACCAGATAGTTATTCTGATGAATATAAACCCGAAATTATTGATTTAAAACAGGTCACTATTGAAATTTTAGGCAAGTTCACTTGGTTTTGCTCAGAAACTACATTTTGATCAACAACATTGAGAAGTATTTTATTTACAATAAAAGTATTTTATATAGTATATATATGTGTGTAATTTTTACACACCCTTTGTTATCACTATTATTTTGAGTAATGGGATACTATTGCCTGTGTAAAAATTACACACCCTCAAAAATGGGGATGTAATTTTTATACACCTAGCATTGCTGGAATTTTTATATAAAACACCAAAAATAGGGTGTGTAATTTTTACACAGCCTATCTATCTAGTCTTTTTGGCACTCATTGTGCCTTCTTTTAAAACTTTTACTATTGTCATTTTGACTTTAAAAGTACTATTCGACATTTTTTTAGGAGAATTTATTATGCAAACACTTTACAAAAATCCTAATCCTCGATATGCACCAGTTTATCATTGTATCGAAGATCGCTTACAAAATCGAAAACCTGCTGATATAAACCCT
>JBOFSL010000078.1:0-1801 GCA_051651525.1 Culicoidibacterales bacterium
AATACGCTGAACTCGATTGTTGTACGGGTATCGTCATAGTTTTTATCAGTTCCAACATACGAAGTAAAGTACTCATAGTCAGCACCACTTAAATCATAGACGATTTCAGCATTTGCCGCTGCACCGATTCCTTTAGTGAAGGTTTGAATTTCACCATCAACATTTAATTTGATTGGATTCGTTGTACTGACAGCACTATCTTTATTGACTGTTTTCCAACCAGAAGTCGCGCTTTGCCACGTGATATCTGATGCATACGTTTGCTTACTATATACTGTAATTTCACGAGTTTGACTTGTCGCATTTCCTTCGCTATCAGTAACGGTATATGTCACTGGATACACGCCAGGAATATTACTATCAAAGCCATTTGTTTCAACAGTAATTTGACTTGTCAAATCACCATCTTCAACATCGTTCGCTTCAATACCCTCAAGTAAATCTAACTTACTATGGAATGGCAGAATTGTCGTAGCTTCAACACCAGTTAACGTTGGTTTGCTATCAACAGTAATAAATTGTGGATCACCCCACGACGTAAAGTCACCAAGGCCATTGCCATCAACATTATCAGCAATTAAGCGGAGCTCTTTCACTCCCGTAATTGGCAGATTGATAAATTCTGCCTGACTGTATTGCCCCATTTCGCTCGAACGGTACACTTCAACACCATCTGCTAGGACGCTAAACTGCACAGTTGTGCGCGTATCATTAAAGTTTTTATCAGTACCCACATACGATGTGAAGTACTCATACTCAGTTCCAGTTAAATCATACACGATTTCAGCATTTGCCGCTGCACCGATTCCTTTTTCGAAAGTTTGTACGATCCCATCAATATTTAATTTAATCGGGTCAGTCACACTAACTGCACTATCTTTGTTGACTGTTTTCCAGCCCGATGTCGCACTTTGCCACACCAGATCAGAGGCTGGTGTCACTGTTGCAGCAACTTGAACATCTAACGTTTGTTGAACTTCGATTCCTGCATCAATCAACGTATACGTGACTCTATATTCACCTTTTTGAGTTGTATCGACAGTTGAATCGATGTTGAGTTGATCCATGATCGACTCACCAACATGATTTGTTGCCGTGACATATGCGCTCGGATCAAAATCACTCCACATCCCAATCGTTACTTTCGGTTGTTTCACAGTGAGTGTCGGTGTTTGGCTACTATACGCAGGACTCATTGTTGCTGGTTGTAAGTTCACACCATATGGAATTACTGTGTAATTCACATTTGTTTGTGTTTGATAATTCGGGTCTTGGAATGTATTCGTTCTTGTAAAGCCAATGACTTCCCCATCACGTAACACTTCGTAACCAAGTAAATCAGCTTCATTCGCATCTGACACAACAGTGAGTAAACCTGTCTCGGATACATTTGTAATTTGCGATTGTACCGCCTGTGCTAAGCCCGTACCTTCATATTCCCATGCTTTCGTATTTAAGTACCAGTATTTTTGACCGGTTGGATATGTTGCGGCTAAATCTTGCGCCGTTGCTTCACTTGCGTGTAACCCATGACGTGCAAAATGCTCAGTTAAATCGACACCAAGTACTTCTGATGAATATTCAATCATATAATCATCTTTGGTTTTCTCAGCTGTAAAGCTTGGGCGACGTTCCCGGTACAATTTGTTTAATTCTGGCCAATAGTTTTCGTTTGCTAGTTGTAACTGCCAAAATGCACCAAGACTAGCGAAGTATCCGCCTTCGCTCAAACTTGTTTCCAGTTCAATTTCTGCCGTTTTATCATATACATAGTCATATTTCACACGGTCACGAATGTTAC
>JBOFSL010000079.1:0-6386 GCA_051651525.1 Culicoidibacterales bacterium
CCACCAATTACAAAAAGTTCTTCAAATAATTCTTCACTCGCCATCGAGAGATAATCTGCAAACAACACATCCAGATTTGCGTAATTACTGAGTTCAACCTGTAATCGATTCAATAAATTAATCGCTGCTAAATTTTTCGTATCAACTGCACTCGAAAGATTCGCAAAAGCACCTAATTTTGAAGCAAGTGCCCCCGCTTGTTGCTGGACGGTTAATATATGGCTCACAATTTCAACTTCAAACGCTTCACTTGTCGTTAAAACAAGTTGAATTTCGTCATAATAATGCAGTAAAGTTTGGATATCTGTTTCAATTTGTGGATCGGTTTCATCTTGATATAACGGTTTTAAATCCCATGTTTTTTGCATTTGAAATCCCCCTGATAGCCTTTTTTGTTTTTATCATTATAATGAATTTATTATCATTTTGTCTAGTTTTTTTCAGTAATTTCTGGCTCTAGTTTACAAATTTCAATTATACGCTGCCAAAACTGCTCGGATTCAGATAAACTAAACGTGAAACAAATCGCACTGACAATAAAGAACGCCCCAAAAAATGGTTGGTTTAAAATCGTAATGCTTCCAAAGCAATACAATAAAATAATGATTGATGGTCTCATCTTTTTCTGTACTGTATTCGTAATGATTGCCCTCACTAATAGCAAACCTAACAAAAAAAGGATTGTTCCGAGTAAATAGGTGAAGATATTCACAATCGGATCTGGGATAATTTGCTGACCCAGTTCAGTATAGTGGTTTGGATCGATATCACTTAATAGCACTGTGCTACTGAAAAACGACTCAATTATGTGATAAGATATATCTCCGATTTCAGTGGCAATTGCGACGAGTAACGCAAATCGTCCAAATAAAAAACTATATTCTTTAAATTCACTCGCCTTAGATTCTTTCGCGCGTAAAACTAATAATAGCCCCATACTTCCCAACAAACCAATCATTGCCCGTTTATCAAAGAAAAATAAAATAATAAAGATAATGAAAACAATAGAGATACCTTGTGTCTGGTTTCCATTCCGATTAAATCGCTTAACGGTCTTAATTATTCCAATTTGTCCAAGTGCAAGTCCCACATAGAGTAACATTGGAAACGTGAAAAACTCAAAAATCACTGTTTTTGATGGTAATGATAGGAAAATCCCACTTTCCACTTCACTCGCGAAGTGGAAGAACGGAATATTATGCACATTAATTGAGAGTATATCAAATTCAAAAAAGATACACCCAACCAAAGTCATAAACTGTAAAAAATAATAAGAAATAAATAGTAAACAGTTAAAAATAACTGCTAACTTACTTATATTATAAATATACCTCATACAAATAGCCTCTTTTTCATTTTTTCTCATTAATTGTAGCATTTAAAATCCAATTAAACCGATAATTCTGATAATTTTCAGGCTATTTTTTTATTTTATAAATAAAAAAGGCTGTTCAAACTCGTGAACAGCCTGTTAATTATATTTTATTTTCATCTTTATGGTCGTGGGACCCTAAATATGTTGCTGCCGCAAATCCTGCTAGCATTGTCACAATACTTAATAGCCCTTGCGTCATTCCCGCACTAAATCCTGGGAAAATGATAAAGACAGAACCAAATACGAGACCAATAATTACTGAATACATATTAGCAGGGAATCGTTTCAATAAGTAACTAATCACTTTACTACTAATGATGAATCCAACAGCAACTCCCATTCCAACTGGAATTAAAATCGCAATATTTAAGTTTGAAACTGCCGAAATAATTGTTGTATATGCTCCTAAAATTAATAAGACGAACGATCCACTAATTCCTGGCAAAAGTGTTGCCATACTTGCTATCCAACCACTAAAGAATAAGAAGACACCACTTGATAATGTTAATTCCGTAATGACTTGTGCTGATTCTTCACCTTGGAAAAAGCCTAATCCAATTACAAACGCAGTTGCTGCTGCCACAATAACATATTGTGGCACTTTAAAGTTCGTACGGTGGTCAGCTTGACGTAATAAATATGGTAAAATCCCAACAATTAACCCTAAAAAGAAGAAGTTCGTTGGTTGTGGATAGTTCCCCAATAAGAACTCAATCACATTACTCAATAATACAATAACTGTCACCATTCCGATTCCGAGTGGAACTAAAAACTTGATGCTTTTTACAGGATGACTTAGAAAGTTACCAATTGAATCAAGTAACTCATCGTAAATTCCCAATAATACGGCAATTGTTCCCCCACTCACACCTGGTACAAGATCCGCTGCACCAACTAACATCCCACGATAAATATTTTTCCATTCTAGTAAATTTTTAAATTTCATTTTTATGCTCCTTTTAATCTAATTCAAGATTCTTATCCATTATACAAAAAAATCCTAAATTTGTCGCTATTCGTTTTCAAAAAAATAAGTCAGAGCACATATTTGTGTTTCTGACTTACTCGAATCCATGGTGTGAATTTATTCACCACCAGTGATACTATTTTCAACATCCCAAGTCACATAGCCAACAGTTGCACCTAAGTAAACCATGCAGTCATAAATGCTTAACTCTTTTGGTAATTCAATGACTTTCGTGAAAGTTTTCGTTTCACCTACCGCTAACATTTCTATTTGCATTTGTGGATGCGTTGCTTCAATAGCGCTCGTTAATGAACGCGAATATTCTTTTGATGTATATTTATCAATTAAAGAGATAAACACATCATCTGGTAATGTTAATGGTTCTTCACCACTATTCGTTACCGTAAAGTCGATTTCCACCGCTTTTTTATTTTCACCTGGGGCATTTTCAGTATCACTAAATGTCCCAATATATTCATTCACGAAATCAATTTCAATCGTAAATTCTTTGCCATCACGCGGATTTACTTCTGTGTATTGTGTTCCAACTGGCATCAAAAACGTGTTTTCTTCCGTCATTTCAACAACAACTTGATTTTCTACCACATCTTCGGAAACTGTTGTATCTGTTCCACACGCTGTTAATACAAATGCACACGTTACTGCCGCTAGGGCATTTCTCATTTTCTTCATTTTATTTTCCTACCGTTTTTCGTTTATTTATCAAATACCAAAGACCTGTTAGGAAGAGTAACATTCCTGTTAAGCCACTAAAATCAATCCAGACATCGATTACGAGGCCGGCACGGTTTGGTATAAAAGTTTGAATTGTTTCATCAGTTAATGCGATGAGGATCCCGCTAAAGAGACTAACCGTCAATGCAGTACTTGCAATTGTGCGACATTCACCCAATGTATAGCAGACTGTTTTTGTTTTTACTTGGTATTTTTGGCGTGTTAGCTTCAATACTGCAGATTTCTTCATGTGTAGCCAAAATACCCACAAGAAAAACCCTAAAATTGCATACTCACTCACATGAGCAAGCTTACGAATAAAAAATTGAAGTTGGTCAATTGAAAAGTTACTTGTTATTTGTGGGAAGAGTTCAATGATAATTTTCACAAATTCTCCACTCAACGATCCCGATTCTGCTCCAGTTTGTAATGATCGCGAAAAGATAAAAGCACTCCACGCAACCACGAGTAATCCCGCTCCAATTGTCCGCCACTTTGGTTGCTTGGTGTTCATATGTTGCCTCGTTTCAATTAATTATTGCGTTGTGCTTTTGCTAATTTCAATTTTTTTGGGGTAATATCCGCACCAGTTTCATCTACTACTTTAATGTTTAGTAAATGGCTATTTACATTCGCGCGGAATAATTTTAAGTATTCTTGGCGAAGCGTTTGACGTTCAGTTTGTTCTGCTTGTGTTAATTCACGTTCACGAGCAAGTCGCGCAAGCTCATTAATACGATCAATAAGTTTTTGGTTCATATAATTTATTACTTCCTTTGCGTTTTTTTGATGAATGAAGTCTTTAGACTGCTTAAATTATAGCAAAAAACGACTCGAATTGAAAGATTTTGCACTGACTCTTAACTTTTATTTTTAAAATTAAAAAATCCATATAAAAAAAGCCGGAGATAGTTTGCGTTTTTCACACGAACTATTCCGTCTTTTTGTGATTTCTAGTAATTAGTACGTATACATGTACCGCTCAACTTCCCATTGGTTGACTGTTGTCCGGAAACAATCCCACTCAATGCGTTTTGCTTCGATAAACTTCGCAAATGTATGCTCTCCAAGTGCTTCTTTCATTAAATCACTTGATTGGAAGCTATTTAAAGCTTCTTGTAAATCGGTTGGTAAGTTAGTTATTCCGAGCTCAGTACGTTCAGCATCACTCATATGGAAAATATCTCCATAAATTGGTTTTCCTGGGTGATTTCCTTTTTCAATTCCTTCTAAACCTGCTGCTAACACAACAGCTAATGCTAAATATGGATTTGACATTGGATCAGCACTACGTAATTCTAAACGTGTTCCCATTCCACGGCTTGCTGGAATACGTACTAACGCGCTTCGATTGCTATCTGAATACGAAACATAGCATGGTGCTTCATAACCTGGCACGAGACGTTTGTACGAATTTACAGTTGGGTTTGTAATTGCTGTGAAATATTTCGCATTTTCTAATACTCCCGATACGAAGTGGTATGCTGTTTCACTTAACTGTAAGTCACCTGATTCATCATAGAATGCATTTTTGCCATCTTTTGTAAATAAAGACATATTTGTGTGCATTCCATTTCCAGCTTGACCAGTAATTGGTTTTGCCATGAATGTTGCTTTCATATGGTGTTTACGTGCAATATTACGAACAAGTAATTTTAATGTTTGTAAATCATCACATGCTTTAATTGCATCAGCATACTTGAAATTAATTTCATGTTGACTCGGTCCAACTTCATGATGACTCGCTTCAATTTCATACCCCAAATTTTCTAATTCAATTACGATTTCACGACGGCAGTCTTCAGCACCATCCATTGGTGATAAGTCAAAGTATCCACCATTATCTGTAAATTCTAACGTTGGATTCCCCTTTTCATCACGTTTGAACAAGTAAAATTCCGGTTCAAAACCAATGTTAAACGCAACGTAACCCATGTTTTCCATTTTCGCTAACATGCGGCGTAAGTTTCCACGTGGATCGCCTGAGAATGGTTCACCATTCACGGTATAAATATCACAAATTAAACGCGCAACCTTTGAACCATCATATGGTTGTTCCCAAGTTAAAATTTTCCATGTACTGTAATCTGGGTGTAAGTACATATCTGATTCTTGGATCCGGACAAAACCTTCGATTGATGATCCATCAAACATCATTTGGTTGTTTAATGCTTTTTCTAATTGACTAAAAGGAATCTCAACATTTTTGATTGTTCCTAACATGTCAGTAAATTGAAGGCGAATAAAACGGACGTTATTCTCAACTGCGTCATCTAAAATCATTTGTTTTGTCATTACCATAAAAAAACCCTCCTAAGTTCTGTGTCCAACTAATTTGTCTACCGTTGTTCACTTGTTGATTATTGTATGCAAAATTTTTTCGACTTGCAAGCTTTTTCGTAAAAAAAACTTTTTTTATTATAACTGTATATACATAATTATCTTAAACAAGTTAGTACATCTTTTTTTTTAGTGATATTTTATAATTAATATTCGTTTTTTTCGTCAAAATCACAGAAAAAATATTTTAACAAAATTACAATTTTGTTGTGTTTATCGCTAAAAGTGATATGATTATTGTACTTTTTTCATCATTGGAGGGTTCATTATGTCATTACCTACATTCAGTTTATTGTTTTTACTGATTATCTGCGAAGCTTTTATCTCCTTCAATTCACTTCAAGTTGGTCATAAAAGTGAGGCTCGTAGTCGGAAAGTCTTTGCAAAATTATCAACATTCCAAAGTCAATCACCACAAGGAATTCAACGTTTTATCACTGGATGTTTACACATTTTGCACACTATTTTTGATCCGCTGTATCCCGTCTTGAAAACTCAAAACACTATCGAATTCGAACATTTTTTAATTCGTAAAGCTACCCATATGACTCAATTTTTTGTGCTCGCATTACTCTGGTTAAGTTTTTTTGAAAGCATTGGCTTCAATTGGTCTCACACCTTATTTTACAGTCTGGCGCTTGTCCTATTTGGTAGTGTCATTGATGAATTTATCCAACACTTTATTCCAAATCGTTGTGCGAGTGTGATTGATGTTTTAGTTGATTTTAGTGGTGGATTACTTGCTAGTTTCGGCTATTTCCTCTTTTTCGTCTTATTCGGTTAAAACTAGTAATTTATAACGTGTGTTTCTAATAAAAAAGAGCTTTGCTAGTCAAACCGCAAGGCTCTTTTTCTCATATTTAATTAGCTATTCACTTACGTGAGTTGTGTTGAACATGACATTTTATTTTTGGAAACTTTGATGTAAGTAGTCCAACACTTGTTTTTTGACTTCTTTTGTCGTTTCTG